>DASSSM010000049.1:0-6282 GCA_035708425.1 Pseudolabrys sp. | reverse complement strand
CCTCGACCGCAAATTGCCGCAGCAACGCCAGCAATGAAATGCTGTCCGCGCCGCGTTCATGCGCGCACGCGTTAAGGACGCGCTCGACCACCCGGCGCTTTAGTCGTGCCGCTCCACCCTGTTCGCCGACGAGCAAGCCGGCGCGTATTGCTGCCAGCGCTTCGCGGAACGCCGGGTACGCCGCATCAGGCAGCCCTGCCCTGTCGTACAGCGCGCGGAAGCCGGAGATGTTCTTGTCGTGGATATAGCCGGTCACGCGATCAATCGGCATGTCGGACAATTCGGCAAGCGCCTCTTCGAACAGAACCACGTTTCCAGAAAGAAGCGCACGCAGAAGCATCCCCGCCGTCAGCTGACCGCTTTGCCTCAAATGCTGAACCAGCGCCCCCAGCTCTTCGTATGCCGTGTCGGCCGCAAGCGCGACGGTCGCCTTCTCGCAGGCTTCCCGCGCCGCATACTCGGCATGCTCGGGCCCCATCCACTGCCGCGCAGTGACAAAGCCGGCGAGCGTCTGGGACAGTTTGGAGAGCAAAGCCTGGCGCATGGCCATCGAGAGGTCGTCGCGGGCCAGCATGGTCTCGCGGATCGGAGCGTGATGACCGAAGCGATCGATGATCCGGTTCATCGAGAACGGCGCAATGTCGGCGTCCGGATTTTCAAGCAGCTCAAGGCAGGCCTCCGGCCCGGCAACCTCGGCGATGGCCGCAGCGAGCGAGCGCGGCAAAAACGCGCGCGAGGCTATGGCAACCTGAACATCGGCTTGACCCGTTGCAATCAGGTCGACCAGATCGTCTTCGAGCAGCAGCGGCGAGCGCGTCAGCACCGGCAGAGCAACGTCCGGCTGATCGGACGCCAGGGCGTGAACAACAACCCGCGGCGCGTTCTCATCGGAAGCAAGCGCCTCGGCAAGCGCCCGCCGCACCAAAGACGACGAATCGTCCAGCAGCATGATCATGGCGCCTTCAGCCGCGGCGCGATCGTCTGACGAAAGATCGGAGTAAAGGTAGGCGCGTGCCAGGGCGGATGTTGCCTCCGCCCGCTCACCGGCTGGCGCCTGGCGGACCCAATGCAAAAACTGACGAACAATCATGGCACTGTCGACGCTACCGAAGCCGGCCCCTCGTGGCGGCAATCATCAGCCTAACGGATGAGGCTTAATAAAGCGTTCACCATAGAAATTGAGCAGCCGTTAAGCATACGGGCCCGGTCGCATTCAGGCCTTGTCGCCGAGTTTGCGCTCGTTGGGCCGCATGTCGCTGAACAGGTCGAACACCTGTACGGACTGCGCGGTTTGCGGGCCACCGCTCGGCGGCACGCCCCACAAAGTGGTCACGGTTGGCGCCAAAGGCTGACTCACCCGATCGGTGAACATTGATTGGAAGGATGGCCGCCGCGCTGGAGATGGTGGCAACTGCTCGCTGGCGCGCGCGAGCGCCTGCGTCGTCCCCGCCGTATCAGGGGTCGGGGTTCGCGCGGGTGGAGTCGGAATTGGCGCCGGTGGAATCGGTGGCGCTGCAGAGGCCACGCGCATTGCACGCGCCGGCACAGCCTTCACAGGCAGCGCAGCAACCGTCACCGCCGGCGGCAAAGGCGGTGCGCCACCCGATCGAGCGACAGCCGGTTGGGTTACGCCGCCCTGCGCGAAGGCCACCGTCCGCGCGGAATCAAAAAGGCTCGTGAGCTTGCCGTAGACTTCGCCGACGCTGCGGGCGCGCCCGTGATTGTCATAAAAGATATTGTGGTTGGCCGCGGCGGCGTGCGGAAACATGGCCGCAGCACTCGCCTGTGGCCGGCTGGCTGCCCCGTTGATCAATTTGCCCGCGCCATCGGCCCCCAAAAAATGCGCGATATAGAGTTCGCCATTGGTCGGCTGCCGACCAATGCTTGCACCCACCAAGGTGGCATTATTGCGCGTCAGCGCGCCGGCAAGCATTGCGCTTGCCTGCGGATCCGTGCGCAACCGCAGAATCGCCGCGCGCACGGCAGGATCGGCAACCTCATAGTGGCCGTCCGGCGCACGCGTGATGGCGTCGGAGTAGCGGCCGAGGCCGAGCGCGGCCCCATCCTGTTTCATGGTGCCGAGCCAGGTCTGGTCAATAAACTGATAGAGGCCTTTCGCTGATGAAGTTGACGCTTGCGCCGACGGGTTGAGATTCGACTCGATCTTCGCCGTCGTCAGCAGATACTCGAAGCTGATGCCGGTCGACTGGGCAGCCTGTCGGATCGCGCCGGTAATTTGCGGTGCCGCGCTGGCATGAGCCGGATTGACGGCCATCGGGTTGCGCCTGATTGAAACTCGGTTGTATGGGCGACTGACGCGACGCACCGGCTCTCGCGGGCCTGCCGACCATGGGGAATTATGGTAAACGAATGATTAATGGTCCCACAAACGGCCGACTATGAAGATCTTGGAGGATATTGATGGTTGGAACGACCGAGCGGCATAAGCGCGGTGGCCTCTATTTCGAGGACTTCGAGGTCGGCAAGACCTATGAACACCGCTACACGCGCACGGTCACGCAGATGGACAATATGCTGTTCTCGAACATGACGCTCAATCCGCAGCCGCTGCATATCGATCGGCACTTTTGCGAAACCGAAACCGAATGGGGCCAACCGCTCATGAATTCCTTGTTCACGCTTGGTCTCATGATCGGCATCCAAGTCTCTGATATGACAGTCGGTACCACGATCGCCAATCTCGGCATGACCGATGTGAAGTTTCCCAATCCGCTTTTTGAAGGCGACACCATCCACTGCACGACGCAGGTCGTGAGCAAGCGCGAGTCGAAGTCGCGCCCCGGGGCAGGGATCGTCGAATTCCACCACAAGGCCTTCAAGCAGGACGGCACCCTTGTCGCGGAATGTCACCGCCAAGCCTTCATGCGGATGCGGCCGAAATAAAAAAGGCCCGGCAACTGGCCGGGCCTGAAGTTACTCTGGCGGGGTCCGTTCGCGTCAGATGCCGCGGCCGTAGTAGCCGCACCAGCGGTGAATGTTCCACTCGATGTTCTGCTCATAACCGGCGAGCGTTGCATATTTCGGCAGCCGCACTTCTTTCGTTGCGGGGTCGAAGCATTTGCCGGCATCCGAAGCCTTTTTAACTTCGGCGGCCAAGTCGGTCATGAATTCGATCTGTAGTTCCATATCCTTCCTGGTGCCAAGGCGGCCGCCCGGCCCCGGATGACCCGGAATCATGCGCTCCCACCCAAGGGCAAGTGTGCGTTTGAGCGACGCTTCCCATTCAATCGGATAGGAATCATTCACGCCGAGACGTGATGGCACTGCGCCGACGGAATTAAAATCCACGGCGAAGAGGATCTTTTCCTTCGGCAGCAGCATCACAATGGACGAGTCCGAATGATTGCGGCCGGTGTAGACGAGATCGAGCGTCGTGCCGCCGAGCTTGATCGTGCGCTTGCCGTCCACGACCTGGTCGGGAATGACGACATCCAGACCTTTGAGCTGCGCGAGCCGCTCTTTGGCGCGGCGATGCGCGACGACAGTCGCGCCTGCATCCTTGAACACTTTGCCGCCGGCAATGTGGTCATAGTGATGATGGCTGTAGATCAGATACTTGATCGGCGCCTGGGTGATCTTGCGGATCTCGTCCAGATAGGTCTTGGCCGCCTGTGGCCGGCCATAGCTGATCGGGTCTGTCACGATTACACCCGCCGGCGTAACAACGAACATCGCCTGATGCCCCTGATAGCGGAAGATGTAGACGTTATCCGTCCCTTCGACTTTTGTGGTCGCAAACAGCGGCGGCTGTGCCGGCGCCTGCGCCATTGCGGCTGTGGCACTGGCAGCAAAGAGAGCTGCCGAAAGCGTTATGAGACTTCTGATATGCATGGGCGGTACCTCCGCGAAGCTCAAACCCCATAAGCCCGCGGTAATTCCTGCGCCAAAATCGCGCACCTGAGCGGTATTTCGGGTAAATTAAAAAGCCCAACAAGGACCGGTACATGCGCTCTCTTCTTTTCGTTCCCGCCGATAGCGGCCCCAAGCTCGACAAGGCACTGGCGAGCGGGGCGGACGCCGTGATTGTAGATCTCGAAGATTCAATCGTTCCTGAGCGCAAACCCGCCGCACGTGAAGCGGCGCTGGCGTTTCTCAAGAAAGCCGGCACCAACAAACAGCGCCCTCGCCTGCTCGTGCGCATTAATGGCCTGGATACAGGCATGACCGACGCCGATCTCGATGCAATCGTCGCCGGCAAGCCGGATGCCGTCGTCTTTCCGAAAGCCGAAGGAGGGCCGAGCGTTGTTCATCTCGACGCAAAGCTCACCGCCCGTGAAGCCATCGCCGGCGTGCCCGAAGGGCACATCAGAATTCTGGCGCAGGCGGTTGAATCGGCGGCCGGGCTTTTTGCCGCCGGCAATTTCCGCAACGCGAGTCCGCGCCTAATCGGACTGACGTGGGGCCCGGAAGATCTCTCGGCCGAACTGGGTGCGGCGACAAATCGCGACGCGCAAGGAGAATTGACTGAGCCTTATCGTCTCGCACGCTCAATGTGCCTTTACGCGGCAGCCGCGGCGAAAGTGCCGGCTATTGAAACGGTCTACGTCGACTTCCGCAATTCAGATGGCCTGCGCCGCGATACTGAAGCCGCGCGTCGCGACGGTTTCACGGGACGCCTTGCCATTCACCCGGCCCAGGTTCCGGTGATCAATGAGGTGTTCACGCCGACTCCGGCGGAAATCGAGAAGGCTAAAGCAGTGGTCGCGGCGTTTGCGGCAAAGCCTGGCGCAGGTGCGGTCGGCCTTGACGGAAAGATGTATGACCGCCCCCACCTCGCGCGCGCGCAGGCGCTGCTGGCAAACGTAAAAGGCTGAGGCTACTTGTAGACCTTCGACGGATCGAAACGCTTTTCAGCGTCGCGGAATTCAAGCGTGATCCCGCCCGCTTTACCCAACGGCACAGCGCGATAGAAGCACGAGCGCCGGCCGGTATGGCAAGCGCCCTCGCCCGCCTGCTCGACCTTCAGCCAAAGCGCATCCTGGTCACAGTCCACGCGCAATTCGACGACACGCTGCGTGTGCCCGGACGTTTCACCTTTTCTCCAGAGAGTCTTGCGTGAACGGCTATAGTACCAGGCCTCGCCGCTCGCGACGGTTTTTCTGATGGCCTCTTCGTTCATGTGAGCAACCATCAGCACATCGCCCGATTTGATGTCCGTCACAACCGCGGTGACCAACCCGTTCGCGTCGAACGTTGGTGTGAAGGCCAGGCCTTCCTCGATGTCAGCCGGTTTATTCGTCATGGAAAATGGGCGCCAATAGTCACGTCATCATGAATTGCCGGGCCAGGCCCGGCAACCACTCGTCCGAGGCTGGGTACTAACGCGCTGCTACCGCTGAGCGCCGCGCAGCATCGTCATGAAACGTACTTGCTCGGTGGGATCGTCGCGGAACGCGCCGGCGAAATGCGTCGTCACCGTCAGCGCACCCGGTTTTTCCACGCCACGCAGAGACATGCACATATGCTCGGCTTCGATCATGACCGCAACGCCGCGCGGCTTCAAAATCTCGTCGATGGCAGTCGCGATCTGCGAAGTGAGATGCTCCTGCGTCTGCAGGCGGCGCGCGTAGACATCGACCAACCGGGCGAGCTTTGACAGACCGACAACGCGGTCGACCGGCATATAGGCAACGTGCGCCTTGCCGTAAAACGGCATCATGTGATGTTCGCAATGCGAATTGAAGCCGATGTCGCGCACCAGCACGAAATCGTCATAGCCACCGGTTTCGCTGAATGTGCGGTCGAGAACCTCGACAGGACACTCGCGATACCCCTGATAGATTTCGTCGTAGGCGCCGACGACGCGCTTTGGTGTCTCGAGCAAGCCTTCGCGTGTCGGATCATCGCCGGCATAGGCGATGAGCGTGCGAACGGCGGCTTCCGCCTGCTCGCGCGACGGCCGCGGCTCGACCGGGGCAGGCGCGGCCCGCACGTGATCTGACAGGCCCTGTTTCGGCCACGGCTTAACGTTGGTATTCTTCGCGTCCATGACGGGTCTCTCCGTTCGACCGGCGCTCGCCCGTGAAGGCAGTGCCGGATGTGTCACCGGGGTGGCCGCGTCGGTTATTGCATGGCAAGACCATTTTGGTCCGGCCGTGGCATCTGGACGCTGCATTCCCATTCCAACACGGCTTGATGCCGTGCCGGCGCCGAGAACCCCTTCTCGCGCCATCGGGTCAGCCCCTATATATTCTTTTGCACGGCCGAGGCAATCCGCCGGCGTTGGATATTCGGTAGATCACCCATGCTTAACGAGGTTTA
>DASSSM010000048.1:0-3758 GCA_035708425.1 Pseudolabrys sp. | reverse complement strand
TGGTGGCGAGAATGCTGGAAAGCATCAAGTCAGTGGCTGCGCTGGAGACCCCGGCGCGTTATCAGCCGCGCTCGGTGCAGGACGACGAGCTACGTTTCGCCCGCACTTGCTACGATCATCTCGCCGGTCGGCTGGGCGTCGCCATCGCGGACGCGCTGGTGCGAAAGAAGTGCGTCGTTCTGAGCGACGAAGGTGGTGAGCTGACAGCAGCCGGAAAACGGTTCCTCATCGGCTTCGGAAGTTCGCTTCTGCCGGCATCCGGCGGCCGTCGGATCTTCTGCCGCCCTTGCCTGGACTGGAGCGAGCGGCGATTTCACATCGCCGGACATGTCGGCGCCGAGATCTGTCGTTGTTGTCTCGAACGCGGCTGGCTTGTCCGCCAACGAGGGTCGCGCGCTATCCGCCTCACCGCTACTGGCCGGCGCGGTCTCCGCGAAGTTTTCGGCGTGGACGTGGCCAATCGCGCCGAGGGGGCCTAGGCCACCTTGAGCAAAATCTCCGTCAGCCGGTCGGGCGCGTCGATCATGACGTGGTGGCCGCAATTCACCTCATATGTGCGCCATGCTCATATGTGCGCCATGACGGATCGGCCCTGGCGTGCGCGTAAAATTTGTCGAACGACACGTTCGGATAGCCGATGGCGCGGATGTCAACGGCTAACCATCGCATTTTCAGGGGGCATCCTCGGAACAGACTGAAAAACAACGAAATAAGGCTTTCGATCGCCAATGGCTGCATTGACATTAATCAACGCGCTCGGGCCTTACGGTGCCAGATAATGCCCAAAGTCTGCAGGGCGTGCGTGATATGTTAGAAGACAAGATCACCACTCTGAGCGAAAGGTGCCGCGCTTTGGCGGAGGGATGTCGCTCAAAGGCCCGCTCATTCCGGAACGAGAAACCGCGCACACAGATGTTTCAGCTTGCGGCCGACTACGAGCGGAAGGCGCGGCTGGCAGAGGCTTGGGAAGCGCGCTTTCGAATTCCGGACGATTCGGACACGCCATTGGCGCCGGGCATCCCGGAAATCTCCGAGGAGAGGATCAAAGGACAAGAGAGGCGATCGTGAGCGCTGGCTTATCTTGCATCACCCGTCGGGCCGTCGTGTTTGGCCTAAGCACAGTGTTGGCGGGCTGCTCTGTTTCGGATTTCGATGTCATCGAGCAGGGACGTTTTGGAAATTCTGGCATCGACTCTCGCTATGGCGAAATGGTCGATGGCGGCTACAGAATCCCCGCCGTCGATTTGGCCGAGATCGATCAAAGCCTGCTGCGGTCTGTTGTTCGATATGACGGCCCGTATCGCCCCGGAACGATCGTTGTCGATGTTGAAGGCCGCCGACTGTACCTCGTGCTCGAAAAAGGATCGGCAATCAGGTACGCGGTTGGCGTCGGACGAGAGGAAGCGCTGAATTTTCGCGGCGCTGCTGTCGTCGGCAGGAAATCGGACTGGCCCAGTTGGACGCCTACCGAAAGCATGATCGAGCGCATTCCAAAATACGCCCGGTATGCAGGCGGCATGCCCGGAGGGATTGGCAATCCTCTCGGCGCCCGGGCCCTCTATCTGTATCGGGATGGCCACGATACTTATTTCCGCATCCACGGCACGAACGAGCCTGACTCGATCGGAAAGGCGGTTTCGAGCGGATGTATCCGCATGCTGAATCAGGATGTCATCGATTTATATACACGCGTGCCGATTGGCGCTCCGGTGATGGTGCTGCAGATATCCTCGAAAATCAGTGGCTGATAGTGCGACGTCCGCTTGGGTCACGTTCCCAGCGGCATGCCAAATCCACGCCTGGCTGACTATCAGATGACTGAAATTGTCAGCTACATTCTAAGTCTTCGAAAAATAAGAACTGGCCATAAGCTGGGGCGCGGTATTTCGGGCACCCAAGGCTGCCGCGACTAATCCGTCTCCCTTTCCACTCTCGCCGTGGCAAACTGCGCAACCGTTGAGATACTCCCGCTTGCCGATGTCTCCGGTCTGCGCATGGCCCGGGAAAGATACAGCCAATAGCGTTGCGCCAAGCACGGCAATTTTCATGCATCGTGCATTTCCAGCGGACATCCGATCACGCCTTCGGGTATCCGACTGTTTGCGCAAATGTCACGAACTGCTCGGCGTCGAGCTCCATTGTTCGCGCAAGTTTTTTGGTATCGACGGCTCCGCGAAAAACGGTCGCAAGACCCTCAGAGGCGCAAAACAGGTAGACGTTTTGCCCGATAAAACCTGCATCGACGCAAGCATAAAGACGGCGCTCCTCGGGGGCCACGTCGTGCATGCGTTCTCCATGCGCGACGTAAATAAGATTAAGCGGAGCGGTCGCCACAAAGTCCTGCAGACCAGTTGCCGCACGTATGTCTACGGACGAGCGCCGTTGCAAGGAATGGTCTTTGGGTTCGTAAAACCACAAGCCATCGGCCATCGCTGCATAAACGTCGATCACCATGATGTGCCGCCAATAGGGAGCGGTCCTGTCTCCCGAGGGACGATTGATGCCGAACGCGGCCCACAGCAGATCGGACAGAACCTGGGGAGGCAACGCGCGATCCGCATACTCACGGGTCGATCGGCGCAGTTTCAATGCCTCGATCAACGGTTTGCCGCCTTGCGCGCGCGGCGGTGGTAATTGCATGGGCGTTGCTCCTTGCGCGGCAACCCCGGAGGCTGCTGCAGCGACGGCGGCAGCCGCAAGAATTCCGGAGCTTGCCTGACGGCGTGTAACCAGCATTGGAACAGGATCTGAAAGACTGCGGTTCTTGCTTTGACCAAGATCAACTGGAAAAAATATTTGAATTCCTACTCATATCGCAGCGCATCGGATCGAGATGAGCGGCTTTGCGCCATCGGCGGTGGTATTAGCGCCAACTGATGCCTGCTTTGCCGAAAGCAAGCGCCTCAGCCGATTTCCAGCAAAATCTCCGTCAGCCGGTCGGGCGCGTCGATCATGATGTGGTGGCCGCAGTCCACTTCATAGGTTCGCCACGACGGATCGGCCTTCGCGCGTTCGTAAAACTTGTCGAACGAGACGTTCGGATAGCCGATGGCGCGGATGTAAGTTTTCTTGGCGACGCGCTCGCGCGCGCCGGTGAGCCTGATCTTCTGGACAAACGTGCCGATCGGCTGCGGGTTGGCGAGCGAATCCGCCCAGGCGCGGTCCTTCTCGTTCATGCGGAAGGCGGTCGCGTCGCGCACCGGCACCGTCGCCTCACCGCGCGTCTGTGCGCCGCGGATGATCTCCTGCACCACCGGTTGTACGACCTCGACCAGGGCCTGGTCGTTGTCGGGCACGAAGGCATCGAGGAACACGATGGAACGGATCTTGCCCGGGAATGCCTCGGCGACGCCGGAGATGACGAAGCCGCCATAGGAATGGCCGACCAGTACGATGTCATCGAGGCTTTCGTATCTGAGGACGCCGAGTACGTCGGCGATATGGAGTGACAGGTCGACGCCTGCATGCAGCTGGTGTGCGCGCTCGCCGAGGCCGGTGAGGGTGGGTGCGAATACAACATGGCCGCGCGAGCGCAGCCGGTCGGCGACGCGGCGCCAGTGCCAGCCGCCGCCCCAGGCGCCGTGGACGAGGACGAAGGTTGTTGAGGTCATTGTCGGCGGCTCCCGCAGGCATGAGTGTCTCATGCCATTATTCCAACTCCGCTCACCCCCGCGAAAGCGGGGGTCCAGACCTAATTCTGCCGTCTGTGCCGCTGGCCCTGGATTCCCGCTTACGCGGGAATGAGCGGAAACAAAGAG
>DASSSM010000047.1:0-10226 GCA_035708425.1 Pseudolabrys sp. | reverse complement strand
GTCTCGTCGGAGACGGACCTAATGAGAGCGTTTTCCGCCAGATACTTGTGGTATTGCGCGACGACGGCTTTCGCTTCGTTCAGCGTCGCAAGTCGCCATTGAATTTCCAAATTTTCGTTTCCGGTAATACTCTCAACGATCCGGCGCTCTTCGACGAGCAGCTTGAACTCACTCGGCTGGTCGGAATCTTCAAGGGTCCCGTTTAGCCGCGTCGCAAAATCGATACGCCCGGTCGGAACCCAGTCCCTCTTTACGACACCCTGCGATGGTGCGGTTTTCCAACTCTTCCAGTTTTCCATGTAGGTCAGCATGCGAGTCATCGTTTTGGCCTCCCGACTGTGAAGGGTAACGAACGCGCACGATTATCCCGGCAGCCGATAACGCAGCATTTGCCCGCGCGGTTTCACACCATTCGCGACCATGAGAGGTATTCAAAGGTGGACTCAAGCAGACCCGCCTCACCCCCGTCCGTCGACCGCGCAGATTTTCTGGCGACTTCCTTCGCCGACCTCAAGCCGGGGGATTGAGAGGTTAGGAACCTAGGAACCTGCGCCAGCCCATTGCCGTTTCGGCGGCATGGACACACCGGATGCCCTCATTCACACCGCGGTATTGGTGATCGGCCTTCTGGGAATTCTCATTTCCCTGGCCGGCATCGCCTTCTGGTGGGTGTCGCGGAAAATGAACCGGCTGACGTAGTTTCGGCCCGGGCCGCAAACTCACGCCGGCACGCGTTCCAACAGCTCGCGAGCTCGGTCCGCGCGGCGTCCGTGCCGCGCCCGCCGCGAACCATCCTTACCGGATGGACACGTCACGACCGCCGAATGCGGCAGGTATTATTTGGCGGGAAGCCGCAACGTTGCGAGATCCGTTCCGACGACCGTCGTTCCGGTAAAACCGCCGCTTTCCGCCGCCTTGCGATAGTCCGCTTCTGTCAGCGCACCGCCCGGGATTTTCCAGGGACCCTGACGTTCGGCGCCCAATGGCGGAATTAGATGTGTCAGCATCAGGTAACTGGCGCCTGCACGTTTCGCCATTGCGCCGAGGTCCGGTGCCGCGCTCTGCCTGTTGAAGAGCAGTGGCGGAAACCCGCTGTTGCCGTCGGGCCCAAGCGCCGGATGGATCGCCGAATGCACGATTACGTCGGCGCCGCGTGCCAATTTCTCCACCTCTTCGGATGTGGAAGATGAACGCGGCGGCGCAATCTTGTCATTGCCGGCATCGCCCCCGATCACCACGCTTCCCGCCGGCGTGTCTACGCGATAGGAGGCGTGACCAGCGATATGGGTTGACCGGATTGCACTCACCTTCACGTCGCCGGAGGTCCATATGACCTGCGGTTCCTCTTTCGCCTCGAAAGTCATCAAGTGAGTGAGTTCGGCCGGACCGCCCTGCAGGCGCTCCTTGTTTTCCGAAAGCCGCTGCGCAATTTCGCCGGAATGGATATAGGAATCGGCAAGATGCGTGACGAACTTCTGGCAACTGATCGTAAAGCCAAGCGCCGATACCGTGTCGGACGTGCAGACCACATCGACCTTCGGTCCTTTTGAATTGAAGTGCCAGCGCAACTGCATGAGGTCGGCGAAACCGTCAACATGATCCGAATGCATGTGCGTGAAGAACACCGCATTGATCTGCGCCGGTGTGACACCAAGCTGTGACAGACGCAGCGTGGTCCCGCGGCCCGCATCGAACTGCAGCCTGAGCGCATTGCAATTATTGGCATCGTCGCCGTAACGTACAAGCGTGCCCGGCCCGGCGAGACCGTTGAATTCGGGTGGTCCTCCCATCGTGCCGGTCAGTGTCACAGTAAGACATGGCGCCGCTTCGGCGGGTGTGGTTGCCAAGACCGCCGGCAAGATGGCCGACAAGACAGAAGCGGCGATGATCGGCGCGATTTTGAGCATTGTTTCCCCCACCGGCACGCAAGGCCTTTCACATTCTCATGTCGGTTCCGCCTCTGGGCAAGCCGGCAGGCGGCCTCGCACCCGTAAAAAGCGCATCAATTACCCAACTTCGCAAATATTAGGCCGGCACGCGTTCCATCAGTTCGCGGTGATCACGGTCCGCTCGGCGTCCGCGCCGCGCGCTGCAATGGCCCGCGATCAACGGCAGGATCTCGCTGACATGGGTGACCGGAAGCATGTGCCCGGCATTTGCCACTGTCCGCGCGGTCACATTCGGGATCATGCGCGAAAGATGAAAACATATTCTGCGTGTCGGCAACGGCGATTGCCCGCCGGATACAACCAGCGTCGGCATCTCGAGGGACGCAAGGTCGGCCTGTCGCATTGGGTCGTTGAGCGTGCCCCAGAAATCGAGCGAGACCTTGTTGATCCGCGCTGCCAGCGCGAGGCGTTGTGAGGCCGGCAGGGCGTCCCACGCGCCCTGGCCGCCCCAATAGTCGACGAATCGGCGCATGCCGCCCTGATAGTCGCCACAGTTGACTGCGTTGGCGACCGTGGCGCCGACCTCCGAAATCTGCCGGAACGCCCGCTCGTCGATGTCATCGCCGTCGCGCAGCAGATGAAACGACGCGGGCTCGATCAGCGTCAGCGTCTTGAGGTACTGCGCATGCCGCGACGCGAATTGCAGCGCAACGGCGCCGCCGTAGGAATGGCCGACGATGTGCGCGGGCTTTCCCAACATATCGAGCAACACGGCAATGAGATCGGCTTCAACCGCCAGGTTGAAGGTGCCGTTGCCCGGCCAGTGCGTCGTGCCGCCATAGCCGCAGAGATCGGGGGCAATCACGCGAAAGTCGAAGCGAAGCGCTTCGGCCACGTCGGCCCACTGGCGGCCCGAGCCGGCCGTGCAATGCAGCAGCACGATCGGTTCGCCAATGCCGGCGGCGAAATATTTTACACTGATGCCGCCGGCATCGATGGTCGCACCGCTGATGATCTGCTCCTTGAGGGACATCACGCCGCCTTCAATGACCTCGATGCAGCCTCCAGGCCGTGCTTGATATCGGCGACGATATCGTCGATATGCTCGATGCCCACCGACAGGCGCACGTAACCGTCCGAAACGCCGCTCGCGAGCTGCTCTTCTTTGGTGAGCTGCGAGTGCGTTGTCGTCGCCGGATGGATGGCGAGGCTTCGTGCATCGCCGATATTGGCAACATGATAGTGAAGCTGCAGCGAGTCGATGAACTTGCGCCCTGCTTCCTTGCCGCCGGCCAGCTCGAAGCCGACCAGCCCGCCGAACTGGCCCTTGAGGTACCGGTCGGCGCGTTCACGGTGGACGCCCTGCTGCTGCGATGGATGGATGATCCGCTTGATCTCTTTTCGCGTGCGCAGGAAATCGACCACCGCCTGAGCGTTCTTGCAGTGCTGATTCATGCGCAATGCAAGCGTCTCCATGCCTTGGATGACGAGGAAGGCATTGAACGGTGACAGCGCCGCGCCGATGTCGCGCAGCAGCGTCACCCGCGCCTTGATGGCGTAGGCGACGGGGCCGATCGGTTTGACCGCCTCCGTCCAGATGGCGCCGTGGTAACTCGGATCGGGCGTGTTGAGCGCCGGCTGCCGTTCCGGATGCGCGGCCCAATCGAAATTGCCGCCGTCGACGATCAATCCGCCGATGGAGTTGCCGTGGCCGCCGAGATATTTGGTCGCCGAGTAGACCACGACCGCGGCGCCATGTTCGAGCGGGCGCAGGAGGAAAGGCGTTGCCGTGTTGTCAACGATGAGCGGAATGCCGAGCGGGCGCCCGATCGCCGCCACTTCGGCAATCGGGAAAACGGTCAGCTTCGGGTTCGGAAGTGATTCAGCGTAATAGGCGCGCGTCCTGTCGTCGGTCGCGCGCAGGAAATTCTGCGGGTCGATCGGATCAACGAAGCGAACCTCGATTCCCTGGTCCTTGAGCGTGTGGGCGAACAGATTCCACGTGCCGCCATAAAGATCGGTCGAGCTGACGATGTTGTCGCCCGCTCGCGCCAGATTCTGCAGCGCAAACGCCGACGCCGCCTGACCCGAGGCCAGCGCCAGCCCGGCCGCCCCGCCTTCGAGGGCGGCGATGCGCTTCTCGAGCACGTCGTTGGTCGGGTTCATGATGCGCGTATAGACGTTGCCCAGTTCCTTCAGCGCAAACAGATTGCTCGCGTGCTCGGTGTCGCGGAATTGGTAGGACGTCGTTTGATAGATCGGCACTGCAACCGCGCCGGTGGCCGGGTCGGCACGCCAGCCGGCGTGCAGAAGCATGGTTTCAAGGCGATGCGAATTTGATGACATTTGCTGATTCCTCAAATGAATCGTCGTATTTGATGGCCGGTCTATAGCCGGGGGCCCGATCGCAGTCCTTGAGCCGGCCTTGATTTTCCCTTGAGGAGCGCTGGATTCTTATTCTGAGCGGCAAAAAGAGGCCGCAAACACGCGCAAACAAAAGGGCCGTCCTCTCGGGCGGCCCTTATATTTTCAAAAGCTCCGCTGTCCTCGCGCCACCGCCCGCGCAATTTGTCCGGTGATATAGGCCTCCGAGCGGCGGAAACTGTCCGCGTCCGGCGTGGCGATGTGCACGGTAACGTTCGCCGCCGCATGCGCGCCGCTCATCGCGACTCCGAGTCGTCCGTCCCGTCCGCGCGCAAGCGGCAGGATCGCTTCGGGCCCGGCCTCGCCCGCAACCCCGAGTCCGCTTGGTCCCAGCGGAAAGTATGCCGGCGTTGAGATCACGCCGCCTGCTGCAAACGGTGTAAGCCCGACGAACCTGTCCATCAGGCCGATCGCGTCCGCTGCGCACCCTTGGCGGCCGTGCGTGCCCTTATCCTCGCCGAAAACACCGCCAAAAAGATCGCCAAGCCCACCGGCAAGATTTCGCGCAAGCGGCTGGAACGCCTGCGCAACAGTCATGCCGGAAAGCCGCAGCGCGAGCTGACGCAGGACGTCGTCAAACTTTTTGCCGCCGACCGATGCGTCGGCAAAAGCCTTGCTCATTGCTCTGGCGAAGCTTGCCGCGCTGATGCCGAGCGCATCGGTGCTTGCTCGCGCACGACCGGTCGTTCGGCCAAAATCCTTATCAAGTTCGTCCGGCAATTCGTCACGTTCGGTGATTCTGTCGGGCAGGAACGTCATCGGGATATCTCGTCATTAATTGCGCTAGCGTGCCACGGTCGAGCGGCGGAGAGCGGCCGGTTACGGCTTCGATGGCGTGGCCGAGCTCGCGTGGCGTCATCGACCAGAACTGCTGCGGCGAAAGGCGGAGCACGCCAAGTCCGATGCCGATCGCCTGTTTCCAGGGGAAAGGTGTCACGCGCCCGCCTCCCCGAACGTCGCCTGGATCAGTTCGGCCGCAATGCGCACGTAGCCCTGTGCCCCGCCCTCGACCGCCATGACGGCAACATCATCATCGGTTATCGCTGAGCCTGCTCCGCGCAGGCCCGCGCCGATAATGCGTGTCAGGTCGCGGGCCTTCAGCCGGCCCGAGCCGAAACGCTCGGCCAGCGCGACGAGGTCCTCCGCGCCGAAGGTGTCTTCGAGTTCCGCGAGCGCGCCAAGCGTGAGCACGAGCCGCCGCCGTGCGCCGCCAATGTCGGCCTCGATCTCGCCGCGATGGCGATTGGCCATGGTTCCTCCAAAAATAGTCACTTGCATCCGATAGTCACGGAAAAATGAGTGGTGCCCGATTTCAAACGGGCGCAGCCTGCCACCCGGAATCGAACATCGAGCGGAGTCCTGTCATGATGGCGTCGACGCTCACGCATCATCCCGATCCGGCCATTCCGAACATCGTCTGTCCGAAATGCGGCCTGCGAATGCAGGTCGCGGCAATCGAGCCCGCCGGTGACAACGATCGCACGGTTACGTTCGGCTGCGACTGCGGACATCGCTACGACCTGTCCGAACGGGCAATCGTCGCGCTCGCCCGCGACAGCTCCGATCGCTGGTGAGGCATGGACAAGCGCTGCGCTCACGTATTGGCCGCGAATGCCAGCTCGCCGGCGGATTCGAGCGCCATGTCGTAGGTCACTTCGCCATTGTGGTCGCCGGCAAACTCAAGGCTGGTGATCTGAAACGGCCCCTGCACGGTGCCGAACGACGGGATCACGATCTGGTAGCCGGCGATGCCGTAGCCCGCGCCATCGGCGATCTTGATGAGCAGATCCTTGCCCTTTTGAGCCGTCATTGGTGTTCCTTTCAGAATGAGATTTTGCGCGCCGACATTCTCTTTTCGCAGCGTGTAGCCGCGCGCGGCGCATGGCTTGTGATTGATTTATGATTGACTCGTATTTGACGCACGAAATGCAGCGCCTTTTGCAAACGCTGCCGGCATGACGCGCGCATCAACAGCGCGTGATTCAAAATCTGCCGCGCTTGCATGCCGTACGAACGGCCCATAAGTACCCGGCAGAAGATTCTTAACCGCCCAGTAACTCCCGCCCTGTAGCAAGTTCACCGGTCGTGAGACCTCACGATTGCCGGTCTATTGGGCCAAGCAGGATTGTTCTTATGCGCAAAGGTTTGACAGTTTTGATCGTCGCCGTGCTCGGCGTTTTTGCGGTCAAGTCGGTCATGGCTCCCGGCAAGATGAGCCTAGGCGACTCGATGAAATATTCGGTGCCGACCTACAGCCTGCATGTGGCGCAGCCCGTCGACATGAAGAACTTCCCCTCCGACGTCATTCCGCTTCCGTAAGAACGGCGCCGCTGGCGCTTCGCTCAATCCTCAAAACACTGCAGCCGGATCACGCCGCGCGGCGCACCCAGTCGATGACGGTCGCGATCCACGCATGCTGCTCGGCTTCGAGCCGCAGCCGGTAGGCAATCCAGCCGCGCTCACGCAGCCGCATCGAGACGTCGGCCGCATCGGCCTCTGCAGCCACGGTGAAGCCGGCGCTGACGCGCCCTTTCTGGGTGTCGATGAAAACTCGCCGGCGGCGATTTCGCATGTTGCACACCACGTGATTCCGCGCAGGCACAGCCGCACGCAGCGGCGCGGACGGAACAGTCGCGCGGATGGAAAAATGGCCCACGACAATGCCTTGGACCTGGCCGGGTATGTAGGTATGGCCGCCT
Organism: Pseudolabrys sp.; assembly: GCA_035708425.1. Lineage (GTDB taxonomy): Bacteria > Pseudomonadota > Alphaproteobacteria > Rhizobiales > Xanthobacteraceae > Pseudolabrys. The sequence goes on along the minus strand of DASSSM010000047.1, from coordinate 3,214 downwards.
GAATTCCAAGAGGCCGGAAATCGAGGCAGACTTGACGCGGCCTTTGGAACCCGGGCGAGCGAGTTGTCGCAAAGCTGCCGCATCCCTCAGGCAATGATCGCCGGGGTGTGGCTGCAGAAAAATCCTGCTGGGCCGCGTTGTGGTACTCACATGACAGACAATCCGGCGCGCGCGCCGCGCGTCCTCATCATCGAGAACGACTTTCTCATCGGCGAGATGCTTCACGACATGGTCGCGGAGCTCGGCTACAGCGTCACCAAGGTCGCGCACCGGCTGCCGTCGGCGCTCAACGAAATCTCCAAGGAGAACTTCGACGGCGCGCTCGTGAACATCGGCATCGACGACCAGAGGCACGGCAACGACATTGCCGACATCCTGCTCGCAAAGAATATTCCCTTTGCGTTTGTGACCGGATACGGCCACGCCTTCGAGCAACGGCACGCGGGCATTCCGCTCCTGCAGAAGCCGTTCACCAGCGATCAGCTGCGCGTATTGCTGGGAGCGATCGTTGGGCCGGGCGGGAGTCCAGACCACTCCACCTCGCACGCGGCCTGATATCGCGTTCAGGCTGTTTCCGGGTCAACCACGACGTCTCGTTTCACGCCCGGAGAAGGGTGCGTTCGCGCCCTCGGCGAAATCTTCGGAGAGGCCTGGTGGATCCGCAGCCGGTCGCCTTTCGTCGCGCGATTGACGGTTTGCCCGGTTTGGCTCTCGACTGCCGAAGAAACGCCGACCCAACTTGCCGGCGGCGCGACCTCATGTGACGCAACCAGAAGACCGGCAATCGCGACAACACAGGGCAGCGAATACAAGGTGACGGTTTTTGCACGCATAATAGTCATCCCACTTCGTCAGCGTGCCTAGTTAATGACGGGCGGGCCGCGGCTGAAAATCCGATTTAGTCCTTAAGGGGATATCCGTATGGCAGCCTGGTGCGGCCCATTATCGGCAATTCGGCCACGCCGCGCATTCCCGCTCAGCCTTCCCCGCGCGCCCGCGATTCATAATCGCCGGCATGCGACCGGCAGTACCACGCGCGCTTGATGACCTTCTTCGGCTTGGTGCCCTTTTCGACCGTGACGACCTCGACGCCGATCGGCACGGTCTTCTGGCATTCGCGGCAACGGACATGCTCGGAGAGGTAGACCTCTTCGATAACCTTACCCGTGACCGCAATTTTTCCGATGAGTTGCCGCATTTCTCACGGCGTCCCTGAGTCCGCTTGCGGCGATCATAGCACCTTGCGCGATTCGGACATGTCCGGAACACGCCTTATTCCGGTTCCGTCACCGCGCGGAAGCGCACCAGCGCACGATAGGTGCGCCCGTCTGACTCGCGACGCACGTCGGCCGTGGAAAAACGGAAATTGACCAGGCGGTGGCCGGCCAGGGCGAGCGGCGCGTCGTCGAGTGCCTGCAAAAGCGCGCCGGCAATCACGTGCGCCTCGCGGTGCCCGCCCTGCCGCGACCATGCATGCAGCGTCAGTTGATGCTCGAGCGCCGGCTCGCTGCCGGTGGAGAAATCCGCAACGCGCGTTTCGCCCAGCGTGACATAAGGAAACGCCGCCTCGCGCGGCGGCTCGTCATAGATCTTCGGGCCGCCGAGCGCCGCAACGAGCGCGGGATCGGCCATGAGCGCCGCGTGCACGGCGGCACGCAACGCCGCGGAAGCGGCGGTTGGCATGAGAACCTCGAACTGATGTCGGTGCAGCTCAGGCGAAACGAGCCTTGGTGTTTGCTCGCGAGCGATGAGCCGCATTTGAATGAATGAACGGACGTCGCGCGCTCAATCCTCCCGCTCCTCCGCATCGATCTCGATGAAGCGGCGGCCGTCACTCTCGCGCACGGCCACGATCCGATAGACGCGCGCGCCGTCGCGCAAGCGATGCTGCGTGTCGATGCCGCTCCGCGCGCGGATGACGATGCGATGGCGCAGCACCGCGCCCAGGCTGCCCGCTGCAATGTCGCCGCGCGCGGAGACCGACGTCACTTGCGCCCACAGCGTGGTCACCGCCTCGTAAGTGCGGACGACTCCACCCGCGCCGTCGCTGGTTTCCGCCGGCGCCTCCAGCACCAGCCGGCGGTTGAGCGCGCCGATATCTTTCAATGGCGCGCTCACAGCGGCAGTATCCGGTAGGGTGCGATCAGCGCAGCGGCATTCGATGGCACCGGCGCCACCTGCGCTCCGGCAACGATCGCGCGGTTCTCGTGCCAGTGCGCGACCAGAATCCGGATCGCTTGGCGTATTGGCTCCGGCACATCGCTCGCCGCATCGCCAAAGCCGACGGCGATGTCGAGCTCGATGCCGGCGGCGATGCGCGTCGGCATCGGCAGTGCCCACGGTATGAAAGACAGTGTCGACGTGCTCAGGTCCGGCACGAAGGCCTGGGCGTCGATCGTGCGCACTTCCCCGTCAAAATCGAAAACGCGCGCGGCGGTAAGCGCTTGCAACGGCGCCGGCCGCACCGCGATACGTCCGTTCGCGGGCCAGCAGTCGAGCACCAGGCGCCAGCTCTGCGTGACGAGCGCGAGCCCGGTTTGCGTCTCGACATGCAGGCGCGCCGCCGAAATGAACGCCCCGATCAGCGGATCATCGTCCGCTGTCTCGAGACGCAGGAAGGCTTTCGCCTCGGCGAGCGACAGCGGCTCGGCCGCAGGCGGTGCGAGAAGAATGGATGCCATTATGATGTTCCGAAAATTGCGCGCGCTCGCGCCATTCCGGCGGCGGGCTTTGGCCCGCCCCCGGAACGGTGAAGGTGTCGCGTTGGACCGTGAGGGTGTGGTTCCGCCCGGATGGGCGGCCGCGATCAACCGCAGGCCGGCCCGCCGCCGACATCGCCACGCCGGGCCGAGCGATCGAACTCGTAGACGATGTCGGCGCGGCTGTTCTGGTCAGCCTGCTCGGCGAGCCGCACGTAGCATTGCGCCAGTTTCGCCCACTGCGTCCGCAGCATTGGGCGTTGTTCCCGGGCAGCGCAGGTGCGCAGATGGGCCGCAAGGGCGCGGTATCGGTCGGCGGGGCTCATCGGTTGGCACTTTTGGCGTCGCTTACTCAATTTATGTCTTTCTACACAGGATCGAGAACCAAACAGGTCGTCGACCGTTCCGCTCGTCGCGAAAGATTCCCAACTTTTTGACCGGTCGTTCAGTGGCTTGGTTCACACTTGTCTTCAGTCCCGGTTCCCCGGCAGCCAGCGCCGGGTGCGCGTTGACAA
>DASSSM010000046.1:0-8558 GCA_035708425.1 Pseudolabrys sp. | reverse complement strand
TTCACCGAGATCGAGCGCAAGACGGTCACGCCGGCCCAGAGAGAGCGCATTATCGCCATGCAATGCGTGCCGCGCGCGGAAGTCCCTGAAGATCTGGTCGGAGCGGTGCTGTTTTTGGCGTCGGAGGCCTCCGCCTTCGTCACAGGCCAGAGCATCAATCTCGACGGCGGAGTCACCGGATCATGAGCACGACCCCTACCGTTGCCGTTATCGCGCCGGGCAATATGGGCGCCGGGGTCGGCCGCCGTCTGACGGAGAACAAAGTTACCGTGCTGACGTCGCTTGCAGGCCGCAGCGAGGATAGCGTCAAACGGGCCCGCGAGGCCGGCATGCAGCCGGTGGAAGAACGCGCGCTCGCGGAAGCCGATTTTTTTCTCTCGATTGTTCCACCCGGCGACGCGCTCGGCCTTGCAACCCGCCTCGTGCCGGTGCTGACCGTAGCTAACAGAAAGCCGATCTATGTCGAATGCAATGCGATCAGCCCGCCGACGATGCAGAAGATCGCCGATGTGATCGCCAAGACCGGCTGTCCTTTCGTCGGTGCCGGTATCATTGGGCCGCCGCCGAAGCCCGGCAGCACCAACACGAAAATTTACGTGTCCGGTCCGGCCGCAAACGACGTTACAAGGCTCAATGACTACGGACTGATCGTGCGCGTTCTCAGCGGCCCCCTGACAGCCGCATCGGCGCTCAAGATGTCCTATGCCGGCATCACCAAGGGATTCACCGCACTCGGCACGGCCATGATGCTGGCTGCAAGCCGCGGCGGCTCGGCCGAGGCGCTGAAGGCGGAACTCGCTGAAAGCCGACCCGATCTTCTTCGTTATCTCTCGAACCAGGTGCCCAGCATGTATTCGAAAGCCTACCGCTGGGTCGCCGAACTGGATGAAATTGCAGCGTTCGTCGGCGAAGAATTTCCCGAGCGCGATATGCTGCAGGCTGCTGCCCGGCTTTACGAACGTATCGCGGAAGACTTCGAGGACAGGAAGGACGAAATCGGCAAACTCGACCGGTTTCTCAAAAAGTCATGACGCCCGAGACACCGATTGTCGTCGACGTCCGCAGTGGATATCGCGCCATCACGCTCAACCGGCCCGACAAGCTCAACGCCTTCAACGAGGCGATGCATCAGGCATTGCGCAAGGCCATCGACGAGGCGGAGGCCGACGAAAGCTGCCGCGCGCTGCTGATCACCGGTGCCGGACGCGGATTCTGCACGGGACAGGATCTCAGCGACCGGCTCGCCAAACCAGGCGAAACGGTCGTGCTCGGCGGCGCACTAGAGGCGCATTACAACCCGCTGGTCCGCAAGCTGCGCGCCTTGCCTTTTCCCGTCGTCGCTGCGGTGAATGGCGTCGCTGCCGGCGCCGGCTGCAATATCGCGCTCGCCTGCGACATCGTGCTGGCCGCCCGGTCGGCCAGTTTTATTCAGTCGTTTGCGCGTGTCGGGCTCGTGCCGGATTCGGGTGGCACATGGTTTCTTCCACGGCTTGTCGGCGATGCACGGGCACGCGGGCTCGCCCTCCTGGCCGGGCCGTTACCGGCGGAAAAGGCCGAACAATGGGGCCTGATCTGGAAATGCGTTGACGACGCGGCGCTCGCTGGCGAGGCGCAGAAGCTTTGCGAGCATTTCGCCGCCGCACCGACGCAAGGCCTGGCCTTGATCAAACGCGCGCTCAATGCGTCTTCAGCGAATACATTCGATGTTCAGCTCGATCTTGAGCGTGACTCGCAGCGGGCGGCGAGCCTGACACCGGACTATGCAGAGGGCGTTCGCGCCTTCATGGAGAAGCGTAAAGCGAACTTCGGTGGCCGGAAGAAATGACACAGATAAACAACAAAAAGCCGCTGCACGTCGGCATCGCCGGTCTTGGCGCGGTCGGACTCGAGGTGGCAAGGCGCCTGATCGCGGGCGTCCCGGGTCTCACGCTTTCAGCCGTGGCCGTGCGCGACGTGGAAAAAGCGCAACGGGCACTGCCGCAGATCGGCAGTGACATTCCCGTCCGCAAGGCCATCGAACTAGCAAACGACTGCGACATCGTCGTCGAATGCCTGCCGCCCGCTTTGTTCCGCGACGTCGCGCTCAGCGCCATCGACAAAGGTCGCATCTTCATGCCGCTTTCGGTCGCGCAATTGCTGGAAAACGGCGACCTCGTCGAGCGGGCGAGGCTTAAGGGTGCGCGCATTCTTGTGCCGACAGGGGCGCTGATCGGCCTCGACGCCGTCCGCGCCGCGGCCGAGGGCACAATCCATTCGGTCAAGATGGTGACGCGCAAGCCGCCGGCAGGGCTCGACGGCGCACCCTATCTGCGCGAGCGGGGAATCTCGGTGACCGGGTTGAAGGAGCCATTGAAGGTGTTCGACGGCAGCGCGCGCGAAGGCGCCCGCGGATTCCCCACTAATGTCAATGTCGCAGCGGCACTCAGCCTTGCGGGAATCGGGCCGGACCGTACTCAGCTTGAAATTTGGGCCGATCCAGGCGTCACACGCAACACTCACACGATAACGGTCGACGCCGACACCGCGCGTTTCACAATGACGATCGAGAACATTCCGTCCGAAAACCCGCGTACCGGAAAAAGCGTGGCGCCTTCCACGGTGGCGGCCTTGCGGGCACTCGTGTCCGAACTCAAGGTCGGAACCTGAATTTCACACGCGCAGGAAGATCTTGCGGTGGTAAAGAAACCCAGCCAGCGCAACAGCAAAGACAAGACCGAGAACGTGCCCAAGCAATGCGCCAGTTCCCGGCGTGGTCACGCTGCTGATCCAGCGCGCGACATCGCCACCGACCAGGCGAAATGCGAAAGGGACGAACCCGACAAGCCCGTTCATGAAGTACAACATGATCGCATTCGCGCCGATCCACACGAACGGCGTGGCCCAGGATTTCCATCCCCAGACATCGATGACCTGGTACGAAACGGCGAGCAGTATCATGCTGTAGCCGCCGGCAACCAGCACGAGCGATGACGTCCATAGCGCCTTGACGATCGGAAATTGCAGGCTCCACAAATAACCGGCGGCAATCATCGCAACGCCGGCCGCGACCAGCCACAGTGACTTTTGCGTAGGTGTCAGCCGCTCATCCTTGAGCAAGAGGCCTGACAGCACACCGAGCACGCAGGTGCCAATCGCCGGCAGCGTGCTCAACAGGCCTTCCGGATCCCGCGTTTCGTCCCACAAGCGTCCCGGCAGGTAATGTAGATCGAGCCAGTTGGCGAGATTGGCATCGGGTTTAAATGAGCCGACACCCACGCCGGGCACCGGCACAAATGTCATCAGCGCCCAATATCCCACGAGCAGAGCGAGCAAAGCGGCAACCAGGCCACGCCACTCGAAATTGAGGAAAAGGACTGACGCAAATAAATAGCAGATTGCAATTCGCTGCAGGATTCCGACAAGACGAATGTCACTCCATTGGTGGCCGACACCGCCGTAGTAGATGACGCCCAACAGGTACAGGACGAGTGCACGTCGCAATACGTGCAGGTGCGCTTTCGCCATGCCCTCGCGCTCGACGAATCGTGGCAGCGCAAGCACAATCGAAACACCGGTGACGAAAATGAACAACGGAAAGATAAAATCGTAGAAACGGAATCCCTCCCAGTCCGCATGGGTCATCTGTGTGCCAAGGAAGTTACCCACGGAACTGAGCACTGGACCTTTGTCGCGGAGCATACGCTCAAGAGCCAGGATTGCACCGTCGGCCCCGATGATCCAAAAGATGCTGAACCCGCGCAGTGCGTCGACAGACATGACACGGCGCGTTTGCAATGCGGCCGGGACTTCTGCGTAGCGCATCGGGCGCCGCCAATCAGCTGCCGACTTAGGCGTGGACCAGACGAAAACGGGTCAAGTTGGAAATGGTTGCGAAATAAAATAGCCGCTCAACATGGGCGGCTATTTGATGCACGTCAACCGGGACTAAAAATTGCCTCGATAACCCGAACGTGAGGTTCATCGACTGAAAGGCCAAACTCCTATTGCGGCGCCGTTGCGAACGCGGTTCGGGACGCATCGCAGCGGCCGGTCGGATCCTGGACCCGGAAGTAGTTCCGACCAACGAACGATTCGTCATAGTGGTGCCACGACGTGCTGTGGTCGAGAGCCTGAACTCCAGCAAGTGTTACCGCCAGCACCGAGCTTTCCATGTCCCGCTTCTGCACATCGAGATTCTGCGGCAGCCGCGAACTGGCGTAGTCAACATAGTAGACACGGCGCACACACGCCGAATCCTTGACGGCGTCGAGTGCGGCTTTCGCCGTCATAAGATGATCGGAATGATCTTTCGGATTTATGCGCGTATTGGTCTCGGCGACATTGACCTGAATAAGGGCGGCCTTCCCACGTTCATACGCGACGATCTCCCGCAACGTCGCGACCAGATCGCCCCAGCCGTGATAGATCGTCGATCCGTCCACCGCGTGCAGAGCATGATTCTCGCCGCTGGCCAGCCGCTTAAGCGATTCAAACCCGGTTTCGTAGTAGCCATCGCCCGACCAATGGCCGTCCGGAACGCGCAGAAAATAGCCGACGGTATTGCGATAGGTGACGCGATAGATCGAATGTCCGTTGAACGTCATCGGCACCGCAAGCCGCTCGGCGGGTGCGGCGTCGGCATTGGCCATGAAACGGATCGCGGCTTCGGCGCCGTTTTCTCGCGCCAGATAGAACGGGTGCTTGCGGCCGCCCATCCCGATGCCGAGGCCGGCATCACCGGCCGTGAGGTGCACGAACACGGTTTTCGCCGCACCGCTGATCACGTCCTCGAAGGCGGACGGATTCATGAACAACTGCCAGTCATCCTCGTGGGCGGCAAAATAGAACGAGACCTTGTCGGACCGGTTTCTCTCCTGCGCCAGCGCGGGCGCCACGGCCAGGACAATGCCCGCCAGGAAAATAGCAATGATAGATCTCAGCACCGGCATCCCCGGCCCCCCTTTGTCGTGACGCCCCGATATTCGGCAAATAAGATACGAATTTGGCGGCTTCAAAGAAATGGTGCCGCCATGCACCCGCTGTCGCACCCCGTCCCCGGCGGCACCGGTTTGACAAGAACGCGCTTTATCGTTTGCATACAAATAATTAGCTCCGGCCGCACTCGAAAGTTAACGAATGAAGGCTGCGCCGTTTATCCGCCATGCGCCGAAGACCCTTGAGGAGGCGCTGAAGATCCTGGCCGAAGTGGCGCCGCAAGACGGCCGCGTGCTGGCCGGCGGGCAGAGCCTCGTTCCGATCATGGCTTTCCGGCTCGCGAAGCCCGCGTATCTCGTGGACATCAACGAGGTTGCGGGCCTCGACAAGATCGCAAGCAACGGGAAAATGCTGGCTATAGGCGCCTGCGTGCGCCATGCCGCGTTTCACAAATCGGTCGTCGACAACGCACTCGGCAGACTGTTGAGCGTCGTCGCGCATCACATCGCACATTACCCGATACGTATGCGCGGCACATTCTGCGGGAGCCTGGCACATGCCGATCCCGCCTCGGAATGGTGCCTCGTCGCAGCCGCACTTGACGCTACGCTCATTGCCAAGAGCACGCGAGGTGAGCGCGCGATTGCGGCAAAACATTTTTTCACCGGCATCATGTCGACAGCTCTTGCGGAAGACGAACTGCTGGTCGAAGCGCGATTGCCGCTGCTGGCGAATGACGCCAGGTTTGGTTTCAACGAATTCAGCCGCCGCGCTGGCGACTTCGCGATGGCGGCATCGCTTGTCACGTATCACCTACAGGCCGGAAAAATCGCCGATGCACGTGTCGGCCTCGGCGGCGCAGAGCCGTCGCCGCGCCGCATCCCGGAGGCCGAAACAGCCCTTAATGGCCAGGCGCCCGCCGACATAGCCTTCCGTGCAGCCGCTGAAGCCGCAGCCAATGCCATCGATCCTTTGGAAGACCATCAGACCAATGCGGAATATCGGCGCGATCTCGTGCGCGCCGTCGTTCGCCGCGCACTGGAAAGCAGCACATCATGAGCGCGCACGGCACCCGAGGCTCGGGCATGACCTGGGTTGGCCGCGCGATACGGCGGCTCGAGGACCCCGCATTAATCACCGGGCAAGGCCGTTTTACTGCGGACTCGGCTGCCGTCCACTGGATTCGCTTCGTGCGCAGCCCGGTTGCCGCCGGAAAGTTGCAAAACGTGAGCGCACCGGATGGCGCCATGATCGTCACGGCGGCTGATCTTGCCGGCGTAAAAAAGATCACGCCGATGCTGCACAAGTTCAACTACAAGCCGGTCGGGCAGCCCGTGCTCGCAGACGGCACCGTCCGCTTCATCGGCGAACCGATAGCGGCCGTCGTTGCCGCAAGCGAGGAAGAAGCCGAGGACATTGTCGATCTGGTCGAACTGTCGATCGATGAAATACCCTCGGTAGCCGACGCACTTGCCGCGCTTAAAACTGGCGCACCACAGGTGCACGCGGAAGCGGTGGGCAACATCATTCTTGAAGGCAAGGTCGAGACACCCGACTTCGACGCGGTATGGAATAACGCGCACAAGATCGTCACGGTCGACGCGCGATCCCGGCGACAAAACGCAACTCCAATGGAACCGCGCGGCGGCCACGCCGCCTACGACGCCGCGACGGGACGTGTGACGCTGACCTGCACGACCCAAATGCCGCACCTGACCCGCACCGCGATTTGTGACGTGCTGGGATTTCCGGAATCCGATCTACGCGTGATCGCGCCGGACGTCGGCGGCGGTTTCGGACAGAAAATGTCGCTGGCCAGCGAGTATGTCGTATTGGTCTGGCTGGCGCGCAAGCTCAAAAGCTCCGTCGCCTGGACGGAAGATCGCCGCGAGAATCTAATCGCGGCGTTCCATTCGCGCGACCAGTACATCACGCTGGAGGGCGCCTTCGACAAGAATGCGAAGCTGCTCGCGCTGAGAGCGAACATCGTCTCCAATATCGGCGCCTATTCGTGTTTTCCGACGACGTGCGGGGTCGAGCCCTTGATGGCCATGGCGGAAATGCCCGGCCCCTACGATGTGCAGCAGTACCAGTGCCTCGCGCGCGGCGTGATCACGAACACCTGCACGATGGCGCCTTATCGCGGCGTATCGCGACCAGTCATCACCTTCACGCTCGAGCGGCTGATGGACAAGGCGGCACGCGCGTTCACTCTTGATCCGGTCGACATCCGCCGCCGCAACCTCATCGACAGGTTTCCCTACAAGTCGGCGATGGGCCTCGAATACGATGAGGCCACCTACAAAGAGACGCTGGAAATGGCGGTGAAGGCGATCGATGTCCCCGCCTTTCGCAAACGTCAGGCCGCGGCGCGCGCCAAAGGCTGCTATCTCGGCATCGGTTTCGCGACATTCTCCGAGCGAACTGGCTACGGCAGTCCGGCTTTCGCGGCGCGCGGCATGGAGATTACCCCCGGCTGGGAGACGGTCATCATCACCGTCGATCCATCCGGTTTCGTCGAGGCGCGCATCGGCTCATCGCCGCACGGTCAGGGTCTGCGCACGACGCTGGCGCAAATCATTGCCGACGAACTTGGCATCACGCCCGAAATGATAAAGGTGGTGCATGGCGACACTGATCGGGCGCCCTATGGATGGGGAACCTTCGCCAGCCGCTCGCTGGTGATTTCGGGCGGCGCGACCCTGATTGCCGCGCAGAAAATCCGGACCAAACTCATTAAAATGGCCAGCCACCTGCTGGAGGCGGCAACCGACGACATCGTGCTCGCGGAAGGAATGGCGAAGGTCGCCGGCACCGACAAGGCTATCGCGATCGCAAAACTCGCCCGCGAGGCCTATACTCAAACGCATCGGTTCAGAGGCGACATCGAGCCCGGCCTCACCGAAACCGGGCATTATGATCCACCCGGTACTTTCTCCAATGCGTGCCATGTCGCGATCGTCGATGTCGACGTCGAGACCGGCCATGTGAAGGTCGAAAAATTCCTTGTGGCCGAAGATGCCGGGCGCATCATCAACCCGATGATCGCCGACGGGCAGGTGCACGGCGGCATCGCGCAGGGCATCGGCAACGCCCTGCTTGAGGAAATCATCTACGACGACAGCGGTGGAATTCTCACGGCCACGCTCGCCGACTACCTGCCTCCAACGGCGCACGAAATTCCCCCTATCGAACTGCATCACATCGAGACCCCGAGCACGAACTCGATCACCAAGGCCAAGGGGCTGGGCGAAGGCGGCACCATCGGCGCGCCCGCCGCGGTCATCAATGCGGTCAACGATGCGCTGTCCCCATTCGGAGTGGAAATCGACGAGATCCCGGCAACGCCGCAGCGCATTCGCGCCGCCATCCGCAATGCGGAGAAAGCCGCATGAGCCAGAAAGCCGCGATCACGCTCAATATCAACGGCCGCGGCTATCCGATCGAAGTCGAGCCGCGGCGCACACTCGCTGATGCGATCCGTGAGGACTGCGGCCAGACCGGCACTCACATCGGCTGCGAGCACGGCATCTGCGGCGCCTGCACGGTGATCGTAAACGGCGACCCGGTGCGCTCCTGCCTGATGTTTGCGGTGCAGGCGGATGGCAAGAAGATCCGAACCGTCGAAGGCCTGGCGCAGGGCG
>DASSSM010000045.1:0-4798 GCA_035708425.1 Pseudolabrys sp. | reverse complement strand
TTCGTCAGGGCATCCGACTTCGACAGCGCGACGATCTCCGGCTTTTCGGTAAGGCCGTGGCCGTAGGCTTCAAGCTCTCCACGCACGATCTTGTACGCTTCGCCAGCGTCATCGCTCGTTCCATCGATCAGATGCAGTAATACGCGGCAGCGCTCGGTGTGGCCGAGGAAGCGATCGCCAAGCCCGGTGCCTTCATGTGCGCCTTCGATCAATCCCGGGAGATCGGCGAGGACAAATTCGCGTCCGTCAACTTCGACGACACCGAGCTGCGGATGCAGTGTCGTAAAAGGGTAGTCGGCGATCTTCGGCTTGGCGGCACTGACCGCAGCGAGAAACGTCGATTTTCCGGCATTCGGCAGGCCAATGAGTCCCGCATCGGCGATCAACTTGAGGCGCAATCGGATGGTGTGTTCCTCTCCCGGCTGCCCGGGATTGGCGTGGCGTGGCGCCCGGTTGGTTGACGACTTGAAGTGGGCGTTTCCGAAACCGCCATTGCCTCCTTCGGCAATCGTCACGCGGTGTCCGACTTCGGTCAGATCGGCGAGCAAGGTTTCGCCATCCTCCTCATAGACTTGCGTGCCGACCGGCACTTTCAGTACGACGTCCTTGCCGTTGGCGCCGGCCCGGTCCTTGCCCATTCCATTGCCGCCGCGCTGCGCCTTGAAGTGCTGCTGATAGCGATAGTCGATCAGCGTATTGAGGCCGGTAACGGCCTCGACGACGACGTCACCGCCTCTGCCGCCATCGCCACCATTGGGCCCACCAAACTCGATAAATTTCTCGCGGCGGAACGACACGCAGCCGTTCCCGCCTGCGCCGGACGCGATATAGACCTTGGCCTCGTCGAGAAATTTCATGGTCGCGATATAGCGCGTCGCGGGGCGTTTCGCACCTAGCGTGCGGGCAGGAAATGCGTCGTGCCGTCTTGCTTGATCCGGTCCAAAAGGTCGACTTCCCAGGACAGATAGGCATTCATGGCGGCCTCATGATCGTTCGGCCGCTCATAGGGCTTGAGCCACACATCGATTGGATCATCGGCCATTTTTTCGGCCGCGGAGAGCGGAAAGCCGGCGGCGGCCCAGGCCGCGTTGCCACCCTTGAGCCAATGCACAGGTGTTCTGATGAGCGCGCGGGCCTCCTCAACCGCGAGGGCGGCCAGCACACCGTCTTCGGACGTGAGGATGACGGCCTGCCGTGGCGGGATTTTCGGCAGCGCCTTGTCGAGACGGCCACGGATGGCAAACCACGCGCCGGGGATGTGGCCGCGGCGGTAGTGCGGGCTGGTGGAGAGATCGATCACTGAGACGTTGTCGATCTCGAGCACCTTTGAAGGCTCGATTGCTGCATCTGAAGGAATTGAGCCGAGGATGGGAGCGGGTGTGTCGGTTTCACGACCCGCCTCCGGCAACACGTAGACGTCCTGCCAGCCCATTTGCTTGAGCCACGACGCCGTCATCAATGCACGCACCTCTTTGTCGTCACTGAGCACAATGCGTGCCCCAAGCACACCAGCGTAGGCGTCGGTGGCCTGCACGAGCTGGCCGCCTGGCGATGAAATTGCGCCGGGATAGTGGCCTGCCTTGTATTCAGCCGGATCGCGCACGTCGAAGACATAGGTCGTTCGTGCCGGATCTTTCCGCCATCGATCGACGGTAGGACGATCGACGCGCGTGATGCCGCGCCTGCGGGCAACCTTTTCCGCAGCGTCCTTGGCCCAGGCGATGCTCGCGCCCGACACATCCGGTGCGCGGTCGGATTTTCCCGTCGCGCAAGCGAGTCCGGCGAGGTGCCAGCCCATGGTGCCGTTGCGCAGCGCGACGACTTTGTTCGGTACGCCGGCATTGATCAGGGACTGGGCGCCGATGATGCTGCGGGTGCGTCCGGCGCAGTTGACGACGATCGTCGTGTCAGGGGAGGGGACGATATCGCGGACCTTCAGCACCAGCTCGGCTCCGGGCACGTTGATGCCGGTCGGAATCGAAATGTGCGAATATTCGTCGAACGGCCTGCTATCGAGCACTTTCAGGTCGACGCCGCTGCGCATCATGGCATCAAGTTCGGTCGCGCTTACGCTGGGCGTTTCGCTGTCGTGCTCGACGAATTCGCCGAATGCCTTGCTGGGAACGTGCACGCCTGAAAACGTCACAAAGCCGGCCTTCTCCCAGGCCGCAACGCCGCCGTCGAGATAAGAGAGATCCGTGTATCCGGCGTCGGCAAGAATGACCGTGGCGCGTCGCGCAACACCGTCGTTGTCGTCGCACAGGACAATACGAGTCGACTTGCGCGGCACGAGTCGCGCGAAACGCAATTCCAGCCGGCTGAGCGGCATATTGCGTGCCCACAAGAGGTGATTTTGCGAAAAGGTGAGCTCCTCGCGCACGTCGACAAGCGCCAGCTCTTTGCCGTCGTCGAGCATTGCTTTTACGGCGGCAGCAGGGACAGGGCGTGGCGTCACTTTGGCGGTGGGCGCGTGGAGATTCACGTCGCACGCTGCGCGTACATTTTCTCGACCTCGCCGGTCTTCAGGTCGACCCTGATGCGGTCGATCTTGTCGAGATTGGTTCCGGTCACGCGCACGAAACGCGCATAGTCGGGATAGTCAATTGAGTGGATGGTGCCATCTTGATAGATGCCGGCTTGACCGGGCATCAGCCGGTATTTTTTCGCCGGCTTGAGTTTTGCGTGCTTGGGGTCCTTGCCATCATCCTCGCGCGTCCACTCGATCATGTCTGTGTATTTGCTGGCCTGACCGTAGATCGCCCATGAGTCGCCATGATCGTGCGGCGGGGACACGCGCGCCTTGTCGTTGATGTGCGCAAGAATCTGAAAGCCGAGTTTCGGGTCTTCGTAGAGGACTTTCAGCCCGCGCGGCACGCTATCGCCGCAGTATTCCTCGATGAAATCCTTGTTTAAGAGCAGACGTTCGAGATTCTGGCGGACCTGTTCGCGTCCCGCAGGGCCGGGATCGCGCGAAAGAGCGGAACGGCAATCGCTGATGAATTGGTCGAGGTCATAGGCCATGGCGTCCCTCCCAAGCTTGCAGCGATATAGTCTCGCGCAAGTCGGGGATGAACGCCAGAAGGCCCTCCCTCAAAATGAGGGAGGGCGTGCCTGGAGCCTGTCCATGACTATCCGCACTAGGAAACGCGCTTCGCGCGCCCCCAGGTCTTGAGCGCCGACCAGATGCGCCGCTCAAGCCGGAACCGGTCGATCGGAGCCGACGATTTGATCGAGTTGATCCGGTAGAGACCGACGCCGGTCCACTGGAAGCCGCACTTCTCCAGCACCCGACGAGATGCCGGGTTGGTGACGCGCGCGCCGGCTTGCACTGCGTCATGCGTGAGATCCGTGAACGCATAGTCGATCAATGCATGCAGCGCCTCGGTGGCGTAGCCCTTGTTCCAATAGGGCACGCCGAGCCAGTAGCCGATCTCCGGCGTATCGTCGTAGTGGAACATCAGCCCACATGCGCCAATGATCGTTCCGTCGCGCAGCGTGATCAGGTACGCCGCCTCGCCCTTCTTGTTTGCGCCTGCAATGAATTGTTCGGCATCCGCCAATTTGTATGGATACGGAATGCGCGCGGTGTTCTCCGCGATGCGGCGATCGTTGGCGAGCGCTGCGACCACTTTAGCGTCCTCGAGGCGCGCTGCGCGCAAGGCAATGCGCTTGGTCTCGAGGACGGGGATACTGGCTTCGCGATATCGTCCAGTCGGTATTTCTTCCAGCAGTGTCATGGCACGGGCTCCAGGTTAAAAAAGTTGAGAGGGGGAGCCGGTCACCCGTCTCCCCCTCTCAGAGCCCTTACGAGGCCCCGCCGGTTTGACTGGATGACCGGCGGACCTCGAATTTGTCCACCGTCTTACTCGGCCGCAGCCTCCGTCATCGGTACAACGGACACGTAGGTGCGGCCTTTAGCTTTCGTTGCGAACTGAACCTTTCCATCGATGAGCGCGAACAGGGTGTGATCTTTGCCGGTGCCGACGTTACGGCCGGCGTGCCATTTGGTGCCGCGCTGACGCGCAAGGATATTGCCGGCGAGCACGATCTCGCCGCCGGTCGACTTCAAGCCGAGCCGCCGGCCCGCCGAGTCGCGTCCGTTACGTGAGGATCCGCCTGCTTTCTTGTGCGCCATAGTCGTCTCTGTTGGTCTCTCGAACTCGCTTACCGTGTACACCGATTCCGTGACGGAATCATCTCACTTCTTTTTGTTCCCGCCCTTTGTAGCCGCCTTGGCGGGCTTTTTTGCGGCGGCCTTGGCCGGTTTCTTCGCCCTGGTCTTTGCCGGCTTGGTTTCCGTTGCCGGAGCCGCTTCGGCTTCCGCCTTTGGCTTTGGCGCGCGCTTGGGCCGCGGCGCCGCCGTTTTGGAGGGCTTCGCCCCGCCGGTGAGAATCTCGGTGATGCGGACCACCGAGAACTCGTGGCGGTAGCCGCGCTTGCGGCGCGAATTCTTGCGGCGGCGCTTCTTGAAAGCGATCACCTTGTCACCGCGCGTGTGCTGGAGCACTTCGCCGGCAACAATGGCGCCCGCGACAGTCGGCGTGCCGAGCTGGGGCGCATCGCCGCCCACGACAAGGACCTCGCCAAACTCGACGATTTCGCCGAGCTGGCCATTGAGCCTGTCGACCCGGATGACGTCTTCGGCGGCAACCCGGTACTGCTTTCCGCCGGTCTTGATGACTGCGAACATCTTTCGTCCTCGTGTTCGATCCCGGTGCTCGGACCCGTTCCGGACCGGCTTCTTTCAGTCGGTTTGTTGTTTGTTTTTAAGGGCTTATTGAGCCCTCGAAAAAGCACG
>DASSSM010000044.1:0-3318 GCA_035708425.1 Pseudolabrys sp. | reverse complement strand
GAGCCGAAGGCGGGCCGTTTCGTCGACACGATCAGCCCCGGCACAGGGCAATCGCTCGGCAAGGTCGCCGACTCCGGCGCCGAAGATATCGATGCGGCGGTGGCCGCCGCAAAGACCGCATTTGCCGAGTGGCGGCGCGTGCTGCCGCTGGAGCGCGCAAAAATTCTGCGGCGGATTGCCGAGATCCTGCGCCAGAACGCCAACGAGCTCGCGATGATCGATGCCGCCGATTGCGGCAACCCGGTCAAGGAAATGGTGAGCGATGCCATGATCGCCGCCGCCCAGATGGAATTCTTCGCGGGCTTTGTCACGGAAATGAAGGGCGCCTCGATCCCGATGGGGCCGGACGTCGTGAATTTCTCCGTCCGCGAGCCCCTGGGCGTGGTGGGGCGCATCATCCCTTTCAATCACCCGTTCATGTTCTGCGCCGGGAAATCCGCGGCTCCGCTCGCCGCCGGCAATACGGTGGTGGTAAAGCCGCCCGAGCAGGCGCCGTTATCATCGCTGCGCCTGGCCGAGCTGATCGGCGGCCTGCTGCCGCCAGGCGTCTTCAACGTGGTGCCGGGCGGGCGCGAGGCCGGGCAAAGGCTCGCCAGTCACCCCGACGTCGCCATGATCGCGCTGATCGGCAGCGTGCCGACCGGCCGCGCCGTCATGAAAGCGGCCTCCGACACGGTCAAGCGCACAATGCTGGAGCTCGGCGGCAAGAACGCGCTGATTGCCTATGGCGATGCCGATCCGGACGAGGTTGCCGGCGCCGTGATCGGCGGCATGAATTTCACCTGGTGCGGTCAGTCCTGCGGCTCCACCAGCCGCGCTTTCATCCATGAGGCCATCTACGACCCCGTGGTTGCGCGGGTGAAGGAGAAGATCAAATATTTCAAGCCGGGCATTCCGACCGACCCTGCGACCACCATGGGCGCGATCGTGTCCAAGCAGCAGTTCGACCGGGTCATGAGTTTCATCGACTCGGCCAAGAGTGAAGGCGCCCAACTCATCACCGGCGGCGGGCCACCGGCCGATCCGGCCCTGAAGGGCGGCTTCTACATCGAGCCAACCGTGTTCGCCGTCACCGACAAGAACAGGATCGCGCGCGAGGAAATCTTCGGGCCGGTGCTCGGTGTCTTCAAATGGAGCGACGAGAGCAAAATGCTCGCGACCGTAAATGCGGTCGAGTACGGCCTTACCGCATCGATCTGGACCAACGACCTCTCGACCGCACACCGGACCGCGCTTGCAGTGCAGGCGGGCTATGTCTGGATCAACGAGGTCAGCAAGCACTTCCTCGGCGCGCCTTTTGGCGGCTTCAAGCAATCGGGCCTCGGGCGCGAGGAATGCTTCGAGGAGATGCTCGCCTTCACGCAGGAAAAGAACATCCACGTGAAACTGAAGGCGCCGAAGGCTTAGTTCGGCGGATCGAAGCCTGCGTGGGCCCAGGCGGCGCGGTGCGCCGGGTCGCTCATGAATTTGATAAACGCCGCGGCGGCGTCGGGCGCCGGGCTCGTTGCGGTGACGGCAGCGCCATAGATGGTCGTGAGCTGGATCGCAGCCGGTAGCGGACCGACGACGGTCAGGCCATCGGTGTTGACCACCTCGCTTTTCGGATAAAAGCCGATCTCGGCCTCCCCGCTTGCGACAAGCTGCACGCCGCCTTCCAGCGCCGGGCGATGGATGATCTTGCCTTTCATCGCGTCGGCAATGCCGAGTTGCTCGACCAGTTTCCCCATATGCGTGCCGCTCGGCGTCGCGCCGGGCGTGGCATGCGTGATGGCGCGGCTGTTGACCATCACTTGCTTGACCTTCTCTGGCGTCGAAAGGTCCGGCTTCGCGGCCCCTGTGCGCACCACGGCATTGACGCTCACAAGGCCGAGAACCGCGCGGCCTTGCGCGCGCACGAGATTGTCTTTCTGGTAACCGTCGAGGATGTTGGTCGGCATCACGAGGACATCGGCTTTTTCACCAGATGCAAGCTTGTCGCGCAGCGCTGACATCACCGCAAAGACGTAATCGACCTTATGGCCGGACTTTCGTTCGAACTGCGGCGTCAATTGCAGAAAGATTTCCTTCGGCGCACCGCCACTCATGATGCGAATCGTGGCCATCGCTAAATCCTAGAGCTTGAATGTTTCCAGCGTACCGGGATGGAACATCTCTTCCACCGTCACCAGGCGCGACGAAAGGCCCTGCGAATGATGGTGGCGCAGAAATGTCTCCAGCGTCTTGCGGTTGGCGGCAACACCATAGGACCAGTAGTCCTCGCCCATCAGCGCGCGCGCTTCCGAAAGTCGTTCCTCGATAAACGGCAGAGTCACTTTTGTTGCGGACGTGTCGCTCAATTGTTCGAGCGCCACTTTCTTGGCCTGCTCGAAGGCCTTGAACACCGCCCCCGGCAACCAGGGGTGCTTCTCCGTCAAAGTGCGCCGCACGCCGACAAGGTGCATGATCGGGAAAATGCCGGTGCGCTTGAAGTAATCCTTGGCGGCCGCAACCGGGTCGGGAAACAACCAGCCGACATTGGGCGTATCCTTGGGCAGCGACGGCGGGCGCGGCGCGATAAAGCCATCGATTGCGCCATCCCTCAGCAGAGCGGAAATCGACTTTCCCTTCGGCGCGTCCTCGAGCTTCACGTCGGGTGGCAGCTTGATGCTGATCTTTTCCGGCCGGTCGGCGTCCTCGATGCCGCCGCGCACCCATTGAATGTCGGACGGCTTCACGCCGTGATCGTCCTGAAGGATCGCGCGTGCCCAGACATTAGCGGTGAGTTGATATTCCGGCAGGCCGACTTTCTTGCCCTTCAGGTCGGCCGGCTTCTTGATGCGGTCGGTCCGCACATAAATTGATGTATGGCGGAAGGCGCGCGACACGAAGGCGGGCACACCGACATAGGGACAGTTGCCCTGCGCGGTCTTCACGGTGAAGCTCGATAGTGAAAGCTCGCAAATATCGAATTCGGCTTGCCGGAAGGCCCGGAAGAAAATTTCCTCCGGTGAAAGTGTCATGCAGGCCGGCTTGACGCCGTCGATCTGCACGGTGCCGTCGATCAGCGCCCGCGTGCGGTCGTATGGGCCGACGGCGACGGAAAGATTGAGCTTGGCCATGGGAGTGCGCGGACCTGGAGCCATGTGAGGCGCCAGTCATAAGCGAAAGTGCTCTGCAACGCAAAACGGCGGCCGGTGGGCCGCCGTTTCGCTTGGACGTGATTACGGAATTTTATCAGCCGAAAACATCGGCGACGATGCCGTTATACCAATCGACCGATTCCTTGTAGTTCTGCTTGCGGATATCGGCGGCTTCGCCTTTTTGGCTAATGAAGCCTGT
>DASSSM010000043.1:0-15022 GCA_035708425.1 Pseudolabrys sp. | reverse complement strand
CCGGTGCCGCCGGCACCTGGAAGGATCTCACCGGCAACGTCAACCTTCTGGCCGCGAACCTCACCACGCAAGTGCGCGCCATCGCCGAAGTGGCGACCGCCGTGACCAAAGGCGACCTGACGCGGTCCATTCAGGTCGACGCACGCGGCGAAGTCGCCGAACTCAAAGACAACATCAACACGATGATCGACAACCTGCGCCTGACGACGGATCGCAATACCGAGCAGGACTGGCTGAAAACCAACCTCGCCAGATTCACCAACATGCTGCAGGGCCAGCGCGACCTCACCACCGTCGGCCGGTTGCTGCTGAGCGAGCTCACCCCGCTGGTGAATGCGCAACAGGGCGTCATCTACCAGGTCGAGAGCGAGGAATTGCACACGATGCGGCTGCTCTCCGCCTATGCCGATGACAGCGCCAACGGGCATCCGCAGCGCCTGCGCATCGGCGAAGGCCTCATCGGCCAATGCGCCGCCGACAAGCGCCGCATGCTGATCACCGACATGCCCGACCGCGCGGTCCCGATCGGTTCGGCGCTGTTCAAGGTGGTGCCAAGCAACATCATCGTCCTGCCCGTGCTGTTCGAGAACCAGGTCAAGGCGGTGATCGAGCTCGCGTCGGTTTCGCAGTTCACCGCGCTGCAGACGATGTTTCTCGAGCAGCTGACCGCCAGTATCGGCATCGTCCTCAACTCCATCGAAGCGACGATGCAGACCGAAGGCCTGCTCAAGCAGTCGCAACAGCTGGCCGGTGAATTGCAGGCGCAGCAGCGCGAGCTGCAACAGACCAACGAGCAACTCGAACAGAAGGCACAGCAGCTCGCCGAGCGAAACGTCGAAGTCGAAAGAAAGAATCAGGAAATCGAACAGGCGCGGCGCGCGCTCGAGGAAAAGGCAGCCGAGCTCGCTCTCACCTCAAAATACAAGTCGGAATTCCTTGCGAACATGTCACACGAGCTGCGCACGCCGCTCAACAGCATCCTGATCCTCGGCCAGCAACTCGCCGACAACCCGGACGGAAATCTCTCGTCGAAGCAGACGGAGTTCGCGCGCACCATCCACGGTGCGGGCACAGACCTGTTGAACCTGATCTCCGATATTCTCGACCTGTCGAAGATCGAATCCGGAACGGTCACCGTCGAAGCGGAAGAGCTCCTGTTCACCAGCCTGCTCGACGCAGTCGGCAGGCCGTTCCGCCACGAAGCCGAAACACGGCAGCTCTCGTTCAACGTCGACCTCGACCCGGCGCTCGGACGTACGCTCATCACGGACTCCAAGCGGCTCCAGCAGGTGCTCAAGAACCTGCTGTCGAACGCGTTCAAGTTCACCGAGCGTGGCGGCGTGCAACTCAAGGTCTTTGCCGCGCCCGCGGGCTGGACGGCGAGCCATCCCATCCTCAGCCAGGCGCAAAGCGTTGTTGCCTTCGAAGTCGCAGATACCGGCATCGGCATCCCGGCCGAAAAGCAGAAGATGATTTTCGAGGCCTTCCAGCAGGCCGACGCCAGCACCAGTCGCAAATACGGGGGCACTGGCCTTGGCCTCGCGATCAGCCGCGAGCTTTCCAATCTGCTGGGCGGCGAAATCCAGTTGCGGAGCGCCTCGGGCGTCGGCAGTACATTTACGTTGTACCTGCCGATTACCTATGTTGGCCCGTCGAGCGCCCTGCGTGCAGCCGGCACACAGAGCATGGCCCAATTGCCGACGGCAAGCGCGCCAATCGTTCTGCCCGAGCGCGCGATTGAGCATATTCCGGACGATCGCACCAAGATCGAGCCCGGCGATTCAATTCTGCTGATCGTCGAAGATGATCCGCACTATTGCCGCGTGCTTGTCGATCTTGCGCGCGACAAGGGCTTCAAGGTGCTGGTCGCAATGCGTGGGTCGGATGCGCTGGAGCTGGCAAAGCAGTACCAGCCGAGCGCGGTCTCACTCGACGTATTCCTGCCCGACATGCTGGGCTGGAGTGTGCTCAGCCAGCTCAAGCAGAATCCGCTGACGCGGCATATTCCGGTGCAGATCATTACGCTCGACGAGGACAAGCATCACGGCCTTGCCCGCGGCGCGTTCTCTTTCGTCAGCAAGCCAACGACCACCGAAGGCGTCGAGGCGGCCCTCAACCGCATCAAGGAGTACGCGACGCCGCGGCGGAAGCGGCTGCTGGTGGTCGAAGACAATCCGGCCGAGCAAATCAGCATTTCGGAATTGCTCGGCTATGACGACGTCGAGATAGAAACCGCCGGCACCGGCCGTGGCGCGCTCGATATGCTGCGGCGAAAGCCGGCTGACTGCGTGGTGCTCGACCTGCGCCTGCCCGATATGACGGGCTTTGAGGTGCTGGAAGAGCTCGCCGCCGACGAGCAGCTGTCCGACGTGCCGGTTGTCGTCTTCACCGGCCGCGAGCTCAGCCCCGAAGAAGACGCCCGGCTCCATACGATGGCGCGCAGCATTGTCGTGAAAGGTGTGGAGTCGCCTGAGCGCCTGCTCGACGAGACCGCCCTCTTCCTGCACCGCGTCGTGACCGACCTGCCGCCCGAAAAACAGCGCATGCTGGAGCGGCTCAACAGCTCCGATGAGGACCTCGTCGATCGCACGGTTCTGCTGGTCGACGACGACGCCCGCAACATCTTCGCGCTGAGCAGCGTGCTCGAGCGGCGCGGCATGCGGGTCTTGACCGCGACGACCGGCAATGAAGCGATCAAGCACATCGAATCCAATCCGGACATTGCCATTGTCCTGATGGACATCATGATGCCGGGGATGGACGGCTATCAGACGATGGAGCAAATCAGAAAGAATCCGAAGTTCCGCCGCCTGCCCATCGTCGCCCTCACCGCAAAAGCGATGAAAGGCGACCGCGAAAAGTGCCTGGATGCCGGCGCTTCGGACTACCTCGCAAAACCCGTGAACACCGAGCAGCTGTTATCCGCTCTCCGCAGCTGGCTGCATCGCTGAGGGCTGGGACATCATGCTGGACGACAAGGTCAACATTCTGCTGGTCGACGATCAGCCGGCGAAGCTTTTGACCTACCAGGCAATCCTCGGTGATGTCGGCGAGACTCTCCTCACCGCAAGCAACGCCACCGAGGCGCTGGAGTTGCTGCTGAAAAACGACGTCGCGGTCGTCCTCATCGACGTCTACATGCCGGACATCGACGGCTTCCAGCTCGCCGCGATGATCCGCAACCATCCGCGCTTTGAAAAGACCGCGTTGATCTTCATTTCAGCGATTTTGCTGACGGACGTCGATCGCCTGCGCGGCTACGAAATGGGTGCGGTCGACTATGTCCCGGTACCCGTGATCCCCGAAGTCTTGCGGGCGAAGGTCAAGGTCTTCGTCGAGCTTTACCGCAAGACCCGGCAGCTCGAGCAGCTCAACCGCGAGCTCGAAGCGCGGGTCGCGGAGCGTACCGCTGCCCTCGCCGCTTCCACGCGGCAACTCCGGCAGAGCGAACGGCTGCGCAGCCTGGCGCTCGCCGCCGGCCAGATGGGCAGCTGGGAGTGGAACGTCGCGCGCGGAAGCACCACCTGGGACCAGGGCCAATGCGAGATCTTCGGGGTCGACCCCGGCTCATTCGTGCCGACCGTCGACAGCGTGCGGCCGCTGATCAGTCCCGGTGACTTCGAACTTCTGGAGCGCGCGTTCCGCAAGCTCTCGAAGAATGCCAACACCTTTCAGACGGAATTCCGCGTCCTGCGTCCAAACGGCGATGTGCGCTGGTGCACCGGCACGGCGATTGCGAACTTCGACGAACAGGAGCGCTTGATCTGGCTTAGCGGTGTCGTTGTCGACATCACCGAGCGCAAGCGGGCCGAAGAGCGTCAAATTCTGCTCGCCGAAGAAGTGGATCACCGCGCGCGCAACGTCGTCGCTGTCGTACAGTCAATTATGCGGCTGACCCGAGCCGAGACCATCGATGACTATATCGGCGCGCTCGATGGACGCATCAGCGCGCTGTCGAACGCTCACAGATTGCTTGCAAGCTCGCGCTGGGAAGGCGCCGATCTCAATCGGCTGGTCGATGAAGAATTCGCTCCCTATCGGGCGGGAGACAAGGAGCGCGTTTCGGTGCGCGGGCCGGTTGTCGTGCTCCCGCCGGCGACCGCCCAGACCATCGCGCTCGCATTGCACGAGCTCGCGACCAACGCGGCGAAATACGGCGCCCTGTCGAGCGGCGCCGGCCGTGTCAATTTGACTTGGCGCCTCAGCGACGGCCGGCTCGAGTTGTCATGGCAGGAATCGGACGGCCCGCAAATTGAGCCGCCAAGCCGCCGGGGCTATGGCAGCCGCGCGATCGTCGCCGGCATCGAGCGGCAACTCGGCGGCATCGTCAAATTCGACTGGCAAACAAACGGCCTGTGCTGCACGTTGTCGGTTCCGCACGACCCCAATAAAGAGAGCTTAAGGCGTGTACCGATCGACCTGAGCCAGACGGAAGGCGCGCCAGACGCCGATCCGAATGACAAACGCGTCTTGCTGGTCGAAGACGAGCCGCTGGTCTCGATGATGCTCGCCGATATGCTCGCCGCCTTCGGGCACAAGGTCGACGGTCCCTACAACCGGTTCAGCGATGCCATGCTCGCGGCGAAGAGCAATAACCTGCAGGCCGGCATTCTCGACGTGAACCTCGGCGGCGAAAAGACCTATGCGGTTGCCGACATCCTCGCCAACCGGAAAATACCGTTCGCATTCGTGACAGGTTACGGGCCCGATACCATCCTATCGGAGTTCTCTCACGCCCCGGTTCTGCAAAAGCCCATCGAGGCCGCAAAACTCCACGCGCTGCTGCAGCAAATTGTCCGATAGGCCGCTGCTCGGGAACTGGAACGAAGGGCACCGGAACGCGTTGTCAGCGCGCTCACAACAAGCAACAAAAAGACATCATGACCGCAAGACAATTCCTGCTGACCGAAAGCGCCTACTGCCGCGAGCGGGCGGCCGGTTGTGCTGACCGGTACATCGCTGACGAGCTGCGCAGGCTGGCCGAGCAATTCGAGCAGACCGCCGATGCCTTGGATTCGGCATTCAGGACGAAATTTGCCACAATGCAGGGTGAATCCAGGGTTTAAGGGATTCCCACCCGCGAGCGGAACCGGCTACAATCGACGGCGATAAGCGGAACCGTGGTCCCGCCCGGCGGGCGGCATGGCTCCGCATGCCTATATTGGTTCGGACGGTATTGTATGAGCACAACTTCACCGCGTCACAAATCTGTCGCAGTCCGCGTCGGCGGCGTAACCGTGGGTGGCGGCGCGCCCATCGTCGTCCAGTCCATGACGAATACCGACACGGCCGATGTCGAAGCCACGGCGCGGCAGGTCGCTGCGCTCGCGGCAGCGGGCTCCGAACTGGTGCGCATCACCGTTGATCGCGACGAGGCAGCTGCGGCCGTGCCGCACATCAAGGATCGTCTCAGGAAGCTCAGCGTCAACGTGCCGATTATCGGTGACTTCCACTACATCGGCCACAAGCTCCTGGCCGACCACCCGGCCTGTGCCGAGGCGCTCGACAAGTACCGCATCAATCCCGGCAACGTCGGCTTCAAGGACAAAAAGGACAAGCAGTTCTCGGCCATCATCGAGATGGCGCTGAAATACAACAAGCCGGTGCGCATCGGCGCGAACTGGGGGTCGCTCGATCAGGAGCTGCTGACCAAGCTGATGGACGAGAACGCCAAGTCGCCGAAGCCGCGCGATGCGCGCGAGGTCACGCACGAGGCCATGGTGCAATCGGCCCTGCTGTCGGCAGCGCGCGCCGAAGAAATCGGCCTGCCGAGAAATCGCATCATCCTGTCGGCGAAGGTTTCCGCTGTGCAGGACCTGATCGCGGTCTATGCCGAACTCGCGCGCCGTTGCGACTATGCGCTGCACCTCGGGCTGACCGAAGCCGGCATGGGGTCGAAAGGAATCGTGGCGTCATCGGCTGCGATGGGCGTGCTTCTGCAGCAGGGCATCGGCGACACCATTCGCATCTCGCTCACCCCGGAGCCGAATGGCGACCGCACCCGCGAGGTTCAGGTCGGGCAGGAGCTGTTGCAGACGATGGGCCTACGGACTTTTGTGCCGCTGGTCGCAGCCTGTCCCGGCTGCGGGCGCACGACGTCGACCACGTTTCAGGAGCTAGCGGCCGAGATTCAAGGATTCATCCGCGAGTCGATGCCCGAGTGGAAGAAGCGCTATCCTGGCGTCGAGACACTCAACGTCGCGGTGATGGGTTGCATCGTCAATGGGCCTGGTGAGAGCAAGCATGCCGATATCGGCATTTCGCTGCCGGGCACCGGCGAGCAGCCGACCGCCCCTGTCTTCATTGACGGCAAAAAGGCTGCAACGCTGCGTGGCGCAACGCTCACCACCGACTTCAAGCAGATGGTGGTCGACTACATCGAGCGCCGATGGGGTACCGGAGCAGCGCCGGCAAAGAAACTTGCGGATGTGGCGGGCTAGTATTCACCCCCGGCCTAGTGGAAATTTCGGTTCTGAAAGTCCATTCTTCACCGCCATTTGGACCGGGTGCCAGTGAGTAGCCTTCCGCCAGCCGACCGCGATGTGAAAGTCCCGCCGCGCGCGGTCAAAGCGCGGAATTTGGCACTGGGCATCGAGCGCATCGGATTTTTCGCGCTGTCGCACCGCACCTTGTGTGTGATCGTCTTCGTCATCTTGAGCGCGATCGCGGCCGTGGGTTTTGTGCGGGTCAAGGTCGACGATTCCCTCAGCCAGCTGTTCCGGTCGGACACCGACGAGTTTCGGACCTACGAAGAGGTCACGCGCCGCTTTCCCTCCAACGAATTTGACGTGCTGATCGTCATCGAGGGCGATCGTTTGCTGGAGCGTGCGTCGCTGGAAAAGCTGCGGGAGCTCGCGATCGAGCTTCAGCTGGTCGACGGCACGCGCGGGCTGATCTCCATATTCTCGGCACGCGAGCCACCCGACCAAGGGCCGATCCCACCTCCCCTCTTTCCAAATCCGCTGCCGCAAGGTGCCGACTACCAGGCGCTGATCAAGCGCGTGACGTCGAACGAGATCATCAAGGGCAAGATGCTGTCGGACGACGGCAAGCTTACGCTGATGGTGCTCGCGCTCGAGCCTTCGTCGACCGCACCGGACAAACTGGGACCGACGATCGCGGCGGTCCGCCAGGAGTTTAAAAACAATCTGGAAGGCACCGGCTTGAAAGCCGAGCTCTCCGGCGTGCCGGTGATGCAGCTCGAGATCCGCGACGCGATCCAGCGCGACCGGCTGGTTTACAACACGCTGGGATTCGCGGTCGGCTGCCTGATCGCTATCATCTTCTTCCGCCGCCCGTCATTCATGATCATTGCGGCGGCGCCGCCCCTGCTCGCCATCCTGATGGCGCTCGGCGTGCTCGGCTGGCTCGGATTCAGCCTGAACATGTTCCTGAACGTGATGACCCCGCTGATCATGGTCATCAGTTTCTCCGACAGCATGCAGATCACGTTTGCCGCCCGCGACCGCCTGCTTGCCGGCGACGACAAGTTCACGGCGTTCCGCAACGCGTTGCTGATCGTGGGGCCCGCCTGCGTGCTCACCCACGCGACCGCCGGCGTATCGTTCATAGCCCTGCAATTTTCATCCTCCGACCTCATTCGAACCTTCGGGGAAGCCGGCCTGATTGCGGTCACGGTCGCGCTGGTCGCGGTCATCATGGGCGTGCCGCTGCTCGGCGTCCTGCTCATCCGCAACGAGACCGCATTCGTCGCGGCGGTCAGGGATATGGACACGGCGCTCGACTGGCTGCGCCGGCTGTGCAGTTGGATCGCGATCCGCATGGTCGCGCGGCCGGGCCTCTACTCCCTGCTGAGCCTTATTGTCGTTGTCGTGCTCTCGCTTGGCTACACCCAGCTGCAGCCACGTTACCGGCTGGCGGACCAGGTGCCGGACCGTCAACGGGCGGTGCAGGCCAGCAACCGCCTCGACGTCAAGCTGACCGGCGCAAATCCTTTCGACGTCTATATCCAGTTTCCGAAGGGCGCATCCCTTTATGACGCGAACACCCTGAGCGCAATTGCCGACGTGCACGCCCTGCTCGAGCGCCAGACGGGGATCGGCAATGTCTGGTCGCTCGATACGCTGCGGCGCTGGCTCGCCGAGAAAATGAACAAATCGGACGTCGATACGCTCAAGCAATATGTGGACCTGCTGCCGCCTTATCTGACGCGCCGGTTCATTTCGGCGGAGCAGGATGCCGTCATTGTCAGCGGGCGTGTTCCGGATTCTGATGCAAGCCAACTGCTGCCGATCGTCGACCGGATCGACCAGCAACTCAACGCCGTGCGGGCGAAGTATCCCACCTACAAGATTGCCGTGACCGGTCTATCCGTTATCTCGGCGCGTAACAGCGCCCTCATGATCGACAAACTGAGCGACGGCCTCACCATCGAGATCGCCTTTGTGGCCGCGTTTATCGGATTGGCGTTCTGGTCACCGGTCGTGATGCTGATCAGCATCCTGCCGGGACTTTTCCCGATCGTCCTCGCCGGCTGCATGCTGCTGCTGACGGGCCAGGGCCTGCAGTTCGCAAGCGTCATTGCGCTTACGGTGTCATTCGGACTCGGCTTGAGCGCGACAATACACTTCCTCAACCGCCTGCAGATCGAAGATATCGATCCCGATCCCGCGGTGGGCGTCGAGCGGGCGACAATTCTGGTCGGCCCGCCGCTGATCCTGACGTCCGCGGTGCTTGCCTGCGGCTTGGCGATGACCGTGCTGTCGAGCCTCCCGTCGTTGCGACTTTTCGGATGGCTTAGCGCCTTCGCAATGGTGGCGGCACTCCTCGCAGACATGTTCATGCTGCGGCCGATTGCCATGTTCCTGAGCAAGGTCGTCCGCCGCATGTCGCGGCGATCGCTGTTGCGTTCTTCGGCGGAATAAGAGCGCTAGCTGCTACGCCGCAGACTCATCGACACGCCTTTGATGCCCGCATCGGCGCTATGCGCCCTGATCACCACCGACTGACGCGCGCCATGCGTCGTCAATGTCAGGCTGGCAGAGAAAGACGCGGCCTTGGCCACGACATGAATATGGTCGCCGTCGGCCCTTCCTGCGATCGTCCCTGCAACAAGGCGCGTCGATTCACTCCAGGTGCCGGAAACCGAGCCCGCCGAATAAGTGGCGCTCGCGCGCAAATCGAAGTTGTAGCTGTCGCTGGCACAGCGAATATTGAGTTGCAAATTCCGCTGGTCGCTGAGCACGTCGTAGGATGCCCTGCATCTGATCGGCTCGCGCTTGCCGTCCGTCAGATCGATGGCGCCGGAGCCCGACCAGTGACCTGCCAAGCGCCGAAATGGTGCTATGCTTTGCGCCTGGGACGAATCTGCAATGCAAACTGCAAGCGAGAGAAAAAGCGCGGCTATGCCCGCAAATTTTTTCAGCCAGCGCGATGACACTCTGGCAGATGACCGCCTAAAATCGACGCAACAGAAACCAAACATACCTGAGTCCCTCTGTGGAACGTGAAGGCACTGCCGCGGTTGACGCAAAACCATGCACGAAAATTGGGCCCGATACAATGTACGCTAAAGCCTGCGCATTCATTGTCTTGATACAAATTCTTGGCGCCACGGCCTTCGCGGCCAATGACCAGAAACTGCCGGGACCACAGCCTCTCAACCCGTTCCAGGGCACTCCGGAAGAACAGGCCGCCTGCGCGCCCGATGCTAACAACTTTTGTAAGGACGCCATCCCCGACACGTTTCGCGTTCTTGGCTGCTTGAAGGAGAACCGGCAGAAGATCCGGAAGGTCTGCCTGAAGGTGCTGGAAGATCACGGCCAATAGCTAAAACCGCAATTTCCGAAAAAAGTCCGGGGCGTGGTTATGAAACGCAAAGAGCCGGCGTAACACGCTGTGCCGTTCCGGAATGGCGCGAAGCGTCGTAAATCCGGCCTCCGTGCTGCGGCCGCCGAGATATCCGCGATACTTGATGACGCCCCAGATGAGCGGATTCCAAATATGCCAGATCCGCTCGGCCTCCTCCTGCATCAACCCGGCGACCACCTCGGGGACCGGACCGAATACTTCCGGCATCGCATTCGATAGCTCGGTGTCCCGCAGGACGTTCCACTTGGACACGCCACCCATCATGGGCGACTTGATTGCGAAAACGACGCGTCCGACCCGGATCTCTCTCGCCGCGAATGCGCACATCGCGCAGGGCTCAACAGTCGAATAAAGTGTGCAGTCAGACAGATCCTTGCGGCCAAGAATCTGCTGCGCTTTCGAGATCGCAACGATCTCGGCGTGACGCGTAATGTCCTCGGCATGGGAGACCTGGTTGGTGGCCTCCACCAGTATTTCCGCGTCGCGGCAAATGAGGCAGGCAAAAGGCATCTCCCCCTGGTCGATCGCTTTCGCCGAAAGGTCGATGCAACGTTCCATCATCGTCTTGTCGATGGCAGGCTGGTCACCGTTAAATCCGTTGGATTTTGCGATCATTTCTCTGGCCCAATAACAATCAAACGATCTTTGAATGGGGTGTGCGGCAATTGTGGCCCTCGGCTGTCAGCAGGCGGTCGGTGAAGCGCGCTGAAAGGCCGCGGCGCTGCATCCAGCCCTTCTCATGATTGTCGCAGTTCTCAAATAAGGCGCGTGGATTTGTGGCCGGACCACGCACAACCACAACGTGCCCGATCGACAGGCCCGATGTAATCGCGGGCTGCTCGAAATGCGTTTCGGTCCATGCTTCAGGAGGATTTGCGGATTCCATTTGCCCCACAGACGAGCATTTGCCCGCGACGACAAAACGACTGGCCTTGCGGCCGAGTTCCATTATCCACAATCTTGGCTTAGGAAGACCGGAACAACGGACGATTTCAGCTATTTTTCAGGTGTAAGCATAAGCCCATTATCGCAAATTTAGGTACCTTCGCCCGTGACAAATCGAGCAAATCAGAGAGCCGGCCAATCATCAGCAATCTTTGCGGCCGCCTTGCTGTGGCTGTCTATCGGCAGTGCTGCGCATTCGCAGCCTGCGACCCCTTCCACACCGGCGCCTACCGGCGAGTGGCTGGTCGCCGACCGCGTAGCACGAATCAAGATCGTGGATTGCAGCGGTCACCTTTGGGGTGTGGTGGCATGGGAAGCGCGGCCCGGCGGCACCGATATAAGAAATCCCGATCCCCAATTGCGAAGTCGTCCTACGCTGGGCATGCCTATCCTCCTCAATATGACTCCCACCAGACCGGACAAATGGGAGGGGCAGGTCTACAACTCGCAGAACGGTAAAACTTATTCGGCCAGCATCACCCTTTCCGATCCGAACACGCTACGCATCCAGGGCTGCGTATTGGGCTTTCTGTGCGGGGGCGAAAGCTGGACCCGCGTCGAGACAAGCGACACCGTCGGCCGGGCACCCGCGCAAACTCCGTCGAAGCCGACGCCGGGTGGCCGCAAGACGGCGACGCCGCAGCCTTCGCCGGCTGACGACGTATGCTCACGAGTCCTTGGCGCCGCGGGGCTTCCCCATGAGCGCGGGCTGAAATAGCACCGCGGCGGCCAACGTACACACCAGCGACAGCGCGAGCAGCTTGCCCATGCTCGACGTGCCGGGATGCTTCGAAAGCCAAAGGCTTCCAAATGCCGTCGCGGTCGTGAGCGCGCTCCAGATGACGGCGCGGGTGAGACTTGACTGCAGCAGGTTTCTTCGTCCCGACCGCCACGCCATGATGTAGTAGATCTTGAAAGCGACGCCGACGCCGAGCAGCAGCGGCAGCGCGATGATATTCGCGAAATTGAGCGGCATGCCGATAAGGACACAGATTTCCAGTGTCACGACGCCGGCGAGCAGCAGAGGCACGAGCGTCAGCAGCACGTCGCCGAAACGGCGCAGAACGATCCAGAGCAAGATGGCGATCGAGACCAGCGCGTAGAAGCCTGCTTCAAAGAACGCCCTGACGACGGTATGGCTCGACTCGAGAATCGAGATCGGGCCGCCCGTGCCGTTGGGGTATATGGCGAGGATTGCGCGCGCGAAGCCCCTCAAGACCTCGGTGTCATCGGTATTCCCCAGGGGGGACGCTTCGACGCGCGCCCGACCATCAGGCGTTACCCATAGCCGCCTGAGCGACTGCGGCAAATTCTCTTTAGTGACGCGCTGGGCAGTCAGAAATCCGCGCAGTTGGGCAAGACTGGTCTGCAGTGGCACGACGAAAGCGGTTTGGGCCCGGGTTCGCGCCCCTTCGTCGGCCTGCGCCAATTTCACCGCGTTCGCAGCAAGCCGCCTCGCGGCATCGGCGCCAGGACCCGCGGCATTGCCGGCGATCTTATTGAGCTGATCGGCCATACCGTTCAGCGCGGCGACATTTTCCGCATCGGTCGGAGGCTTGCCCGATGCCGACGGCTGCAGCGACTGTCCCAGGCGGCGGCCCAGATCCTGGACGATCGCCAGCTTCTTGTCCTGGTCCTGCGGCACGAAATTCAGCAGCGTGGAAACCTGCGAGACCTCCGGCATTTTCTGCAGTTTTTCCGCGGCAGCGGCCGCTTCGTCGATAGACGGCAGAATAATGTTGACTGAATTGACGCCTGCACGGGAGTCACCGCCAAGATCGAGCAAAGTCGAAATCGATTCCGTTTTCGTGCTGCGCAAGTGGATGGGGTCGAAGTCGAACGTGAGGTAATAAAGCAACGGCGATCCCAGAAGCGCGACGGCGAGCGTTCCGACGATGACGGGGATACGATGCGTCTCCAGAAAACGGTCGACCGGCGCCAGCATGCGATATCCGATTTGTTCGGACTCGCCCTCCGGATTGAGCAGCGTTATCAGCGCCGGCAAAAGCGTGATGCTGGTCGCATAGGCAATGAGCATCCCCACGCCGGCAATTTGCCCCAGTTCGGAAACCCCGCGGTAGTCGGTGGGCAGGAAGGACATGAATCCCGCAGCGACAGCCGCCGCGGCGAGCGTCAGCGGAATGCCGATTTTTTCGGCAGCCTGCGTCAATGCGGAAGGGAGCTTCGGCACGTCATGCCGTTCCGCACGATATCGCACCGCAAATTGAATACCGAAATCAACACCAAGTCCGACAAACAGGACGGCAAACGCAACCGATATCATGTTGAGCGCGCCGACCATGGCAAGGCCGAGTGCGGCAGTGAGGCTCAAGCCGACGAACAGGTTGATGATGACCGCGAGAATGATGCGGGGCGACTTCAGCGCCAGCCATAAGATTGTAAGAACGATGATGATCGTCCCGATTGCATTCTCGAGAGCGCCGTCCTGGACGCTGCCGAATTCCTCGTCCGCCATCGGCACCGAGCCAGTCAGACGCACGCGCGCCTGGTACTTGTCCTTGAGCTGAAGCTCGTTCGCGATACGGCGGATTTCGTCGCTTGAGTCTTTACCGGGCTGAAGCGCTGAAAAATCCAGAACGGGATGCACATCGATAAAATGGCGCAAGTCACTCGGCTTTGGATCCTGGCCATTGAGCATCGAGAGCCACGAGAACGATGCCGGGCGATTGGCCAGGATATCCTCCACCGTCGTCGAAGCCAGGGACAACGGCCGGGCCAGCGCATCGAGCGTCACCATCTTGTTCTGCACGCCGATAAGCCCGAGGGAGAGCGCGCGCGTCAGCCCCCGCAAACTGGGATCGCTGGACAACGTGCCGATCAAGGGAGCCGCCTGCCCTAGTCCCTTGGCGGAGTTTGCTACATCCTCAGTCGGCCTGAACAACAGGCCGTTGCGCGCAAAAAATTCGCTACCCTCGATATCATCGACCGAATGAAAGAGCCGCGGTTCCGCCTTCAGACGGGTGACGAGATCCGCGCTGGCCCGGGCGGCAAATTCAGCGGTCGGGGCATTGACGACGACCAGTGTCGACCCGAAATGGCCTGGAAAGGCTTTCTCGAATTCGGCCTCGCGCTTACGCCAATCAAGATTCGGCGAAATCAGCTTGTTAATATCGGTCGTAATGGCGAAATGACGCACCGAATAGACGCCACTGACGGCGCTGGCGACAATCCCTAAGGCTATGATCGGCCAAGGAAATCGGATGCAGAAACGAACAATGGCGGTAACCCATGACGCTAACATGCGCGCTGTGGCCCTTCGAACACAATGAAGCCCCTATACCGGGTCACTTGAGTCATTTATCCAATACCTCCAATTCGGAACTTTTGCTCTTGTCATTGATTGACGCTGACTAGAAACTTCATGGCAGATCGGCAAAGCGCGAATTGGGCGACAGAATTTAATTCCGTGGGGATTTGCCAAGGCCTCAGCGCCTCCGTTTAGTCGGGGAAGGGTAAGTAAGCATGACGGCGCCCAATGACGACTCTCTGAATCAATCGCATCCATCCATCCTCGACTCCATCAAGAGTCCTGCTGATCTGCGCCGTGTCAATGCACGGCACCTGCAGCAGGTTGCCGATGAATTGCGCGCTGAAACGATCAACGCGGTGGCTGTCACCGGCGGTCATCTGGGCGCGAGTCTTGGCGTCATCGAACTCACGGTGGCCCTTCACTACATTTTTGACACGCCCAATGACAAGTTGATCTGGGACGTCGGTCACCAGGCCTATCCACACAAAATTTTGACCGGCAGGCGTGATCGCATTCGCACCCTGCGCACCGGCGGTGGCTTGTCCGGATTCACGAAACGCTCCGAGAGCGAATACGACGCCTTCGGCGCAGCGCATTCCTCGACCTCCATATCCGCCGGACTGGGCATGGCGGTGGCGCGTGACCTTTCCGGCGAGAAACATAACGTGATCTGCGTGATCGGCGACGGCGCGATGTCTGCCGGCATGGCCTACGAGGCCATGAACAACGCCGGCGCGATGAACCGGCGCCTCATCGTCATCCTGAATGACAACGAGATGTCGATCGCACCACCCGTCGGCGCGATGTCCAATTATCTCACCCGGCTGCTGTCGAGTCCGATGTACATGTCGCTGCGCGGCATCGGAAGACAGTTTGCCGATCATCTGCCGAAATTCTTTAAGGAGAAGGCATCGCTCGCGGAAGAGCTTGCCCGTGGTTTCGTCACCGGCGGTACTTTGTTCGAGGAGCTCGGCT
>DASSSM010000042.1:0-3744 GCA_035708425.1 Pseudolabrys sp. | reverse complement strand
GTTGGTCGGCGCGGGCATTGCCGGCATCGGGCTTGCAATCCTGATGCAGCAGGTCATACCGGGCGCGTGATCAGCGCCGCACGATCTCTTCGAGAAATCTGCTGAGGTCGTCGGTCAAATGATCGACGTAGGGCGCGTCGCGCCCTTCCAGCTCCCAGGCTTCGCGAAAAACGTCGCGCTGCCCTTCCGGTACCACCAGAACGGTCGTCATGCCGAGCGCATGTGGCGTTTCCAGGTTGCGCGCCAGATCCTCGAACATCGCGGCTTTCGCGGGATCGACGCCATGGCGGGCAAGGAATCGCTCGTAAACCTGCGGCAGCGGCTTGGGATCGAGATCAGCCGCGGCAATGTCGAAGACGTCTTCGAAATGATGGTGAATGTCGAGCTTCTGCATCACCGCGTCGGCGTGCTTGCGCGTTCCGTTGGTGAGGATGAGCTTGCGCCCCGGCAACTTTTCCAGCGCCGCGCCGAGCACCGGATTAGGCTCGAGCGGCGAATGATCGATCTGGTGCACGAATTCGAGGTAGTCGTCGGGCTTCATGCCATGTTCGGCCATCATTCCGCGCATGGTGGTGCCGTAGCGGCGGTAATAGTCCTTTTGCACCCGAAATGCTTCGTCCTTCGAGACCTTCAGGAAGTCGGAGACATAGGCGCGGATACGCTCATCGACCTGCTGCCATAGATTGAGATGATGCGGGTAGAGCGTGTTGTCGAGATCGAACACCCAGGTCTCGACATGGCCGAAACCACGCGGCGGAAGGCGGGACGACGGCACGACGTTACTGGTCCTTGAAACGCACGATCGTTGCTGGCTGGTTGCCAAGATCGATGACCGCAAAGCCGGCCGAATTCAAGCCCCGCGCCGCGCAGTCCTTGTGATCGGCCAGTTCGAAGCGACCATCACGCGTGCAAAGTGCGAGCGTTCCGCCCCAGGAAAGAGCCGCGTCCCCTCGTTTGACGGTGCGGCCGCTGCCATCGACCGCTTCCGCATAACTGTAGACGCGGCGCGGGTCGCCGCGCAGATCGGGGCGCACGCACTGGCCCGATTCCACACGATACCAGCCGCGCGTGACGATGGAGCCCATCTCGGCAAAACCGAGCGACGCCATCACCGGATATTTGGTGTCGTTGCACCACGAAAAGCCGACGCCTTCGGGATTGCGCGCGGCTTCGATTAGCGCATCGAAAACTGCAGGCGTTGCAACGGCATCGGCTGCAAGCTTGCGCTCGCCCAGGAACTTTGCGATCGCAGCCTGCGTCTTGGCGCCCTGCACGCCGTCGATCGGATAAGCGTCGTAGCCGGCGATCACCAGCAGCCGCTGGATCCCGGCAAGCCGTGCCTGTACGTCGTCGTAGTCGGCCTCTTCAGCGAGGTTGATCACAGGCCCCTTCGGCGAGTCTGACGGCTTGGCTGCGCTGAACTGTGCTTGCTGGCTCGTCGGGCAACTTCGTGCGTTGGGAATGTCGAAATCGCCGTTCTTTATGCAGAAATCAGCCTGGCCGTTGAGCGGCAACGGCGCGCTGCCGTAGACCGGTGGGGTGCGCGCGTGAACGTACACCATGTCGGCGTCCAGCGTTCCGTCGAGCGCCTGCCGGCACTGGCCCGGGTCAAGCCGGAACCAGCCACGCGTTCCGACATTGGCACGCTTTTCAAGGCCAAGTGCCACATCCACCCGGTAGCTGGTGCGGTTGCACAGCGTAAGTTCGGCGCTGGCCGATGCGGTCAGCGCGATTGACGCGGCGATCGTGAGCATGAACCCGCGAATCATGCCCGCCATGCTAGCGGAAGATCCACGAATTCGTCATTCCGGGACGGCGCGCAGCGCCGGACCCGGAATCCAGATACGGGCACTGAGTTCGGTTCTGGATTCCGGGTTCGCCGTTGGCGGCGCCCCGGAATGACAGCGATCAGCGGTGCATCAGGGTACCGACACCGTGATCGGTCAACAGCTCGAGCAGCACGGCGTGCGGAACCTTTCCGTCCATGATGACGACGCCTTCGACGCCCTGATCGAGCGCATAGATACAGGTTTCGACCTTCGGGATCATGCCGCCGGAAATCGTGCCGTCGGCGATCAGCTTGCGCGCGTCCGAGACCGACAGGTCCGCAATCAGGTTCTTTGATTTGTCGAGAACGCCGGGCACGTCGGTGAGAAGCAGCAGGCGCTTGGCTTTCAATGCGCCGGCAATTGCCCCGGCAAATGTGTCGGCGTTGACGTTGAACGTTCCGCCGTTCGCCGAGGTTGCTACCGGCGCAAGTACGGGGATCATCTCACGCCCGATCACCTGATTGAGCATGGTGATGTCTACCTTTTCGGGCTCGCCCACGAATCCGAGGTCGATGACCTTTTCAATGTTGGAATCCGGATCGACCACTGTGCGGCTGACCTTGCGCGCCTGCACCATGTTGCCGTCCTTGCCACACAGCCCGATGGCCTTGCCCCCGGCGGCGTTAATGAATCCCACAATCTGCTTGTTGATCGAGCCGGCGAGCACCATTTCGACGATTTCGACCGTCTTTGCGTCGGTGATGCGCAAACCGGCAGCGAACTCGGACTTTATACCGAGCTTCTTGAGCATGGCCTCGATCTGTGGGCCGCCGCCGTGCACGACGACGGGATTGATCGCCGTCTGCTCGAGCAGGACGATGTCCTTCGCAAAGTCGCGCGCCGTCTGCTCCTGGCCCATGGCGTGTCCACCATATTTCACGACGACGATCTCCTCGTCGTAGCGCTGCATGTGCGGCAGCGCTTCGGACAGGATGCGGGCCTGGGTCTGCGGGTCGATCTTGGGGGCTTTGCTCATCGCTCCGGCCTTGTGCGGTTGCCGGCGGTTCTAGCCGATGCGGCCGTCCCTCGACAATGCGCTAGCTCTTTCTTTCCGCGAGCAGCCGGGCGATAGCCGCACGCAGTTCGGGAATACCCTTGCCGTCGTGGGCGGAGGTCGCGAGAACCGTCGGAAATGCGGCCGGCCGCTTGGCGAGCACGGCTTCGACTACGGCGATGCGGCCTGCAAGATCGGCGGGTTTCACCTCATCGCATTTGGTTAAGACGATCTGGTGGCTGACCGCAGCCTGGCTAAGGGCGTCGAGCGCCGGGTCGTCCGTCGGTTTGAGTCCATGCCGCGCATCCACCAGCACATAGACCCGGGCGAGGTTGCTCCGGCCGCGCAAAAAGGCATCGATCAACGCCGTCCAGGCCGCGACCTTGGATTTTGCCGCGGCGGCATAGCCGTAGCCCGGCATGTCGACCACGTTGAGACGGTCGCCGCCGTTGAAGAATATGAGCTCTTGCGTGCGGCCGGGCGTGCGCGAGATGCGTGCGAGGTTTTTGCGGCCGGTGAGCGCGTTAATCAGGCTGGACTTGCCGACGTTCGAGCGGCCTGCGAAGGCGATTTCGACGCCCTTCATGACTGGTAGCGAGGCGGGTGAGCCCGCCGCGGCAACAAATTGCCAATCGCCGGCAAAAAGCTTGCGGCCGGCCTCGATTTCCGCGCGGGTGAACTGGTCGGACCCCATTGGCGCCGGCCATGACTGGTGAATGATTGTCGACTTTATTCCTGCGGCGTCTTCTTAACGAACATCGTCTTGATGTTGTCGAACAATTCGATCTTCGCCCCATGTTTGCGCATGATCACACTCTGCTGCACGACCGACAGCAGATTGTTCCAGGCCCAGTAGATCACGAGGCCGGCAGGGAAATTTGCCAGCATGAACGTGAATATCAGCGGCATCCAGTTGAAGAT
>DASSSM010000041.1:0-4249 GCA_035708425.1 Pseudolabrys sp. | reverse complement strand
TATAGTTAGTCGTCCCCGCGAAAGCGGGG
The DNA here is from genome assembly GCA_035708425.1 of Pseudolabrys sp. GTDB lineage: Bacteria > Pseudomonadota > Alphaproteobacteria > Rhizobiales > Xanthobacteraceae > Pseudolabrys. The sequence continues at coordinate 4,220 of DASSSM010000041.1, read as the reverse complement.
ACCCATACTCTGCGGCCCATCGAGAGTCCGGTGGCTATGGGTCCCGGGCCTCGCTTTCGCTCGCCCGGGACGACAGTGAATGATCCTGTCCGACTCCGGCTTTCTCGATATTGGCACGCAGCGCCTCGAATACCGTTTCGTCGGGCCGCAGCCAGACCAGGCGCCAACCCTCGTGCTGCTGCACGAAGGGCTGGGCTGTGTCGGCTTGTGGAACGATTTTCCCGAGAAGCTTGCGGCCGCGACGGGCGCCGGCGTCTTCGCCTATTCGCGCGCGGGCTATGGAAAATCGAGCCCGGTCCGCCTGCCGCGCCCGCTCTCGTATATGCACGACGAAGCGCGCGAGACCTTGCCGAAACTGCTCGATGCCATCGGTTTCCGGCGCGGGCTGCTGATCGGCCACAGCGACGGCGCCTCGATTGCGGCGATCTATGCCGGCAGCCACCAGGATCACCGGGTCGGCGGCCTCGTGCTGATCGCGCCGCATTTCTTCACCGAGGATCCCGGCATCGCCTCGATCGTCGAAGCCCGGAAAGCCTATGAAACGGGCGACCTGCGCGCGCGGCTCGCCCGCTGGCACGATGACGTCGACAATGCCTTCAAGGGCTGGAACGGCGCCTGGCTCGACCCGCAATTTCGCAAATGGGACATCACCGAGTTCCTTGCCTATATCCGCGTGCCGGTGCTGATCGTGCAGGGCGAGGACGACCAGTACGGCACCGTGAAACAGATCGAGATTGCCCAGCAGGAATGCTATTGTCCGGTCGAGGTCGCGCTGCTGCCGGGCGCGCGTCATTCGCCGCAGCGGGAGGCGCCCGAGCCAACGCTCAAGGCGATGTCAGATTTCGTCGCGCGCGCCTTGCGGGCGAATGACTGGGTAAAGGCCGCTTAGCCTTTATAAGCACTGGCCGATCTCGGCTTTTTCGAAATTGCTTTGCGGACAATCAGCGCCCGCGCGGAGGCTCGATATGCGACGAAGAGAATTTGTTGCAGGAGTGGCCGCTGTCGTGGTGGTGAACCAGCCGTTCCGGACACATGCGCAGCAACCTGCGCGTCGCCCTCGTGTCGGCATCCTGATTTACAGCACACCCGACGGAGATCCGAATACGCAGGCTTTCGTTGAAGGACTGCGTCAGCTTGGCTATGTCGACGGACAGAACGTCACGTTTGAATATCGCTTTGCGCAGGGTCGGCCGGAGCGGCTTCCTGAACTCGCCGCGGCTCTGGTGGGCAGCAAGCCCGACGTGATTTTTGCGCTCGGCGGCGACGTCACTCCTCATGTTGCGAAGGCGACGCAGACGATTCCGATTGTCTACGCCATGAGCCCGGATCCGGTGCTGCTCGGCCTCGCCGTAAGCCTGGGAAAGCCGGGCGGTAATTCCACCGGCGTGACATTTCTGTCGGACCAACTCGCCGCCAAGCGGCTCGAAACGTTCAGGGAAGCTGCCCCTCGTCTGTCGCGCGTGGGAGTCGTGCGTGATCCCAGCCATGCCGACAACGAAATGCCGGTTGCGCAACGCGCAGCCCAGGCCCTGAAGCTTGAGTTGCAGGCCGTCGAAATACGCGAACCTGCCGACATCGATCGGGCGCTTGCAGCGGCGAAGCAGGCCAATGTCGATGGCCTCTACATCGTGTCGTCGCGGCAGACAACCACCAACGTCCAACGCATCGTCGAGTTTGCCAACCGGGAACGCTTGCCACTGGTGGGTGGATGGGGCGGGTGGGTTCAAGCGGGGGGATTGATGTCTTACGGACCGAATGTCGCGGACATGGTCCGCCAAGCGTCGACTCATGTCGACAAGGTCCTCAAAGGCATGAAGCCCGGCGATCTACCGATACAGCAGCCGACACGGTTTGAGCTTCTGGTTAATCTGAAAACCGCCAAAGCGCTCGGCCTGAACATTCCGGACTCGTTTCTGCTGCGGGCCGAAAAGGTGATCGAATAGGCTCGTACGTGCCCCGCGAGCGAATGACTGGGTAAAGGCGGCTTAACCGACAATCCGCTCATTCCCGCGAAAGCGGGAATCCAGAAGAAGTGGGTCCCCGCTTTCGCGGGGACGAGCGGGTAGAGATAGGTCTACTCCGCCGCCTGCTTGGTAGCAGTACCGTGCTGGGACACGAGATAGTCCATCGCGGCCTGCACGCCGCCCTTCTTGTGCGGGATATTGGCGAGCGCGAGCGCCATCTCGGTTGCGGCCAGGCCGCCCAGCATCATCGCGTCGTTGATGTCGCCGAGATGCCCGATGCGGAACATCTTGCCGGTGAAGCGGCCGAAGCTCGAACCGTAAGAGATGTTGAACTGTTCGAGCGCCATCGCGCGGAAGGCGTCGGCGTCGTGGCCCTCCGGAAGCAGCACCGCAGTGATGGTCGGCGAATAATACTTCGCATCGCGGCAAATGGTGTCGAGGCCCCACGTCTTGATCGCGCGACGGGTTGCTTCCGCCAGCCGGTCGTGGCGGGCGAAAACATTGTCGAGACCTTCCTCGTGCAGCATCTCGATTGAGACGGCGAGGCCCTGGAGCATCTGCGTCGCGGGCGTGTACGGGAAGAAGCCGACCTTGTTCATCGTCAGCATTTCGTCCCAGGCCCAGAACGACTTGGTGAGCTTCGACGTCTTGTTCGCCGCCAGCGCCTTGTCGCTGATGGCGTTGAACGACATGCCGGGAGGCAGCATCAAACCTTTCTGCGCGCCGCCGACGGTCACGTCGACGCCCCATTCGTCGTGTCGATAGTCGGTCGAGGCGAGCGAGGAAATGGTATCGACCATCAGCAGCGCAGAATGTCCGGCGCGATCGATCGCCTTGCGAATCTCCGCCACCGGCGAAAGGCAACCGGTCGAGGTTTCATTGTGCAGGAAGCAGACCGCCTTGATTTCCTTGCCCTTGTCTTCGCGCAGCCGCGCCTCGATCGTGGCGGGATCGGCGCCGATGCGCCAGTCGGTCACAATGAATTCCGGCTTGAGGCCGAGCTTCTCGGCCATCTTTTTCCACAGCGTGGCGAACTGGCCGGTCTCGACCATCAACACCTTGTCGCCGGGCGACAGCGTGTTGACGAGCGCGGCTTCCCAAGCGCCGGTTCCAGTCGCGGTATAGATGATGACGGGATTCGTGGTCTTGAAAATGGTCTTGATGCCGTCCAGGCATTTCTTTGCGAGTTTGGCGAATTCAGGACCGCGGTGATCGATGATCGGCGTGTCCATCGCCCGCAGAATCCGGTCCGGCAGCGGCGAAGGCCCCGGGATGTGGAGAAAGTGTCGTCCGACCATACGCGAGGAATTCTTAGCCATAGGCAGTCCGCTCCTGAAACGGCAGCTTTTATGGGGTTATCGTGGTTTGGCCACGGGCGCGGTCCGATCAGGGGCGGCGCTTGTGGCGTTGAACTATGAATGCAACATTGCGGTCAAGCGGTTTTCCGCAAGGCACACTAGCCCTTATGCATAGGCTTAGCGCCGCCCAAAAAGGATAAGAAAACGTGGCCGTTGTCATGCCCGGTCTAGAGCGCCGGCTGAGGGCCGAATTGACCGGCGAGGTGCAATTCGATGCGTTTTCGCGCGGCCGCTACTCAACCGATGCCTCCCATTATCAGGTCATGCCCGTGGGCGTCGTCGCGCCGCGCACGATCGAAGAGGCCGATCGCGCGATAGCGATTGCCCGCAGCGAGGGGGCGACGGTCCTGGCCCGCGGCGGCGGCACATCGCAGGCCGGCCAGACGGTTGGCGAATCACTGATCGTCGACTGCTCGAAGTATCTCACGCGCATCCTCGATCTCGACTTCAAGCGCGCCCGCTGCACGGTCGAGCCCGGCATCGTGCTCGACGATCTCAATCGCCAGCTCAAGCCGCACGGGCTGTGGTTTCCCGTCGACATCTCGACATCCTCGCGCGCGACCATCGGCGGCATGGCCGGCAACAACTCGTGCGGCGGGCGCTCGATGCGCTACGGCACGATGCGCGACAACGTCATCTCGATCGAGGCGTTGCTGGCCGACGGCACGCTCGCGCATTTCGGCCGCATCGGCGGCAATCTCAAGGATGTGCCGGCGCCGTTGCGGCCGCTCGCGAAGGATCTGCTCGCCATCGGCGCACGCGAGGCCGGTGAGATCGCCGAGCGTTTCCCCAAAGTGCAGCGCCGCGTTGGCGGCTACAATCTCGACGCGCTGGTGCCCGGCAAGAACGACATCAACCTCGCGCACGTGCTTGTCGGCGGGGAAGGGACGCTGGCGTT
>DASSSM010000040.1:0-4621 GCA_035708425.1 Pseudolabrys sp. | reverse complement strand
CTGCCAACATTGCACTGTCGGCGCTGTCTACGACGCGGGTCTCGACCACGTCGATACCATAGGCAGCCAGCAACGCTTTCGCCTCAGGCTCCGTCAGTAGCTCTCCGCCGCTGGCGAGCACGCTGGCAACTAAACTACGGGCTGCTACCGTGTCGCGCATAAACTGTGTCGGCACAGAGGACGGCGTCTGCACCAGTGCTTGCTGGTTCCGGTCGTATTCTACGACCTGGAGAAAGGCGGCGACCGCCTGTTCCGGGGTGTCGTAAACAGGAATGCCGGCGTTCGCGTAAATCTGTCGCGCCTTCTCCACTCCGTCGCCCCCCAGCCAACAGCTCATCACCTGCCGTACCGCGTTCTGAATCAACGGAGCACAGGCAGCGGCTATCTCTGCGCTCGGCACGATGGCCGAAGGCGCGTGCATGAACAGCACTGAATCGGCCCCGGAATCTTCAAGAAGGATACGCAAGGTCTCGACATAGCGGTCGACCGGCGCATCGCCGATGATGTCGACCGGATTGCCGTGCGACCAGGTAGGGGGCAGTACTTCATTGAGGCGGCTCATTGCTTCAGCTGAAAGCTCCGCCAGCTTGCCGCCTCCAAGCGAAAGCGCATCGGCGGCAAGCACGCCAGCCCCACCACCGTTGGTCATGATGCCGAGGCGATCCCCAGTGACGGGCCGTGCGCGGGCCAACGTCTCCGCCATCATAAACAGGTCCATCAGGGTCGATACGCGCAGCATTCCAGCACGCCGGATTGCTGCATCAAAGACTATGTCCGATCCCGTCATCGCGCCGGTATGGGAGGCGGCGGCCTTTGCGCCCTCTGGGGCCCGCCCTGCCTTGACCAGTAACACCGGTTTGTTGCGGGCTGCTGCACGGGCGGCCGACATGAACTTGCGAGGGGCTGTTATGGATTCGATATACATCAGGATCGCACGCGTACTTGAATCGCTTGCGAGATAGTCGAGCACATCCCCAAAATCCACATCGGCGCTGTCGCCCATCGAGATGAAATGCGAGAACCCGATGTTATTCGACTTTGCCCAGTCCAGCAGTGCGGTGGTAAGTGCGCCGGATTGTGAGACGAATGCGATGTGTCCGAGCTGTGCAGAGGTGTGGGCGAAACTCGCGTTGAGGCCGCAAACGGGCACCAGCAAGCCGAGACAGTTCGGCCCCAGGATTCTCAGCAAATGCGGCTTGGCGGCATCCAACATGACTTGCTGCAGATTTCGCCCTCGCTCTCCGGAGATTGCGGCCAAGCCTGCTGTCAACACGATCGCCGCCTTGGTTCCGCGTGCGCCAAGATCGGCGATCAGGCCCGGGACTGTCTGTGGTGGCGTGCAGACAACAGCAAGATCGGGCGTCAGCGGTAGAGTGGCGACGTCTCGATAGGCTTTCATGCCGGCGACGACATCGCGTCTCCAATTGACCGGCAGGATCGGGCCGCTGAAGCGACCTCCGATGAGATTGCGAAATACCGTCGCACCGACGCTTTGCGGCCGATCCGATGCGCCGATCACGGCAACCGATCTCGGTCGGAACAAGAATTCGAGATTGCGGACACTCATATCGCTGCTCCTGACGGTCCACGGCCCCAATTTGCACGATGTCAACGCCGAAGCGCATGCCTCGCGAGGTTGTGCAACTGCATCGCGTTACGCCACGGCTCAATCCTCCGCGAGGGCATCGGCGATACGGCGATGCAGCGCATCGACAATCCGCTCCGCATCGGTGCCGCCTTTTCCTTCTGCGGCGAGCTCGGCCGTATGCACCGGCGCCAGGATGTCGACGCGAACTGGGCGCAGCCGGGGCAGGCGACGTGAGGACGGCCAAGCCGTATAGGTGCCGCGGATGACCACCGGGATCACCGGTACGCGCCAGCGGTCGAGCACGAGCCCAAGACCGAGCTTGAAAGGTTGCAGGCGGCCTTCTCGCCAACGTTCGCCCTCGGGGAACCAGACGAGGCCTAAGCCGCGCTTTAGAACGGCGCCCCCGAAAGCAAGGCTGGACGCCGTTGCACGGTCCGGATCGACCGGCACGGCCTGTGCCACTCTGGCAAACGCGCGTCGCACCGGTCCGGCGAACACAACGCCGGTCCACCCCGCCCAGTAAAGGCGCTCGAGCTGATCCGTACGCAAGGCCGCCGCCAATGCGAAGGGATCGAGATAGCTTGGATGATTAGAGGCCAGTACAAAGGGTCCCCTGGCCGGAAGGTTCTCGGTTCCAGTTACCCGGAGCTGGAACAGCGCCCGCATTAAGAACCGATTGACCGCGGCAACGATGCGGCCGACCCGTTGCACTATCGGACCCTTGGGCTGCAACCAACGGCGCTGTCGCTCATCGAGAGCGCCCTCCGGATCCTCCAGCGGCGACTTACCGGTGGCACTGTCTTCGTTGCTGTGCGCGAGTTGGATAAGCAGATCGCGCACCGTTTGCAGATCCGCAATGGTTTCCTCCCGTAGCGTAACGCCGGTGCTCTCCGCAAGCTCTAAGGAGAGATCGAGCCATTCAATGGAGTCGACGCCGAGGTCGATTTGGAAATCACTGTCGGGAGTGACACGACGGCCCGCGAAGCGCTCGACAAGGAGTTGGAAAGCGGCATGAGCCGCCTCATTCTCCAGCAGCGCCTGGTCATCGCCCGAAAACTCGTCTATTGGCACCGGTTCGGCCACCTTCGCAGCGCTTTCTGCGGCCTTACTTCCAGCGCGTCGGTATCGCTCCGCGATCAGATGGATGCGCGGCTTGCCTAGCCGCGTGCGCGGGATTGCCTCGCGCGTCAGTCGGTACTCGGCGAGGCGCTGATAGGAAGGTAGCGTCCGCGAGACCTCGTGTACGGCTTCCCGCACTGCCTCTTCAACGTTGCCTGTTCTAAGTTGCGCCGGATCGGGTACGATGAGCCCGGCGACGTGGCCGTCCCGTTCAAACACCGCAATCTCAGCGATCACGGGATGCGCCTGATAGGCGTCCTCGACTTGCTCGGGTTGCACGTTCTTGCCACCGGCGGTGACGATCAGGGTCGTGCGCCTTCCGGCCAGATGGAGCCAGCCCTTCGCGTCAATCAGCCCTAGATCGCCCGTGCGGAACCATCCATCCTGTGTGAATGCCTCCTTCGTTTTCTCCGGCAGGTGGTGATAACCGGCGAAGACGCCGGGACCGCGGGCAAGCACCTCGCCTAAGGCAGCGTTTTTGCCTTCGTCCCGATCGATGCGAAGCTCGACCTCCGAGATTGGTCGACCCGCGGTCTCGAACCGAGTCTCGCCCGGGGGGTTCATTGTGAGCATTGGCGAGGTCTCGGTCAGGCCGTAGCCTGTGCCGACTTGCCAACCGAGTGCTTCCAACGTCCGGGCAGTCTTTGGTTTCAGCGCCGCGCCGCCGGAGGCAACCGTGCGCAGGGATGGCCCGAAACGCCGGTGGATCGGCGCAAAAAGGACTTTGCCGACGCGCCAGCCGAAGGCCCGGCGGAGCAAGCGTGCAAGGCTGAGCAGAACCGCGAAGAGCGACGAAGCCGCAAGACCCTGCCGCCTCATCTGGTGCGCAATTCCGTCGACCAGTGTGTCGTAGAGTCGCGGCACGCCAATCATCAGCGTGGCCTCGCCGCGTTTGAGTGCCGCAAGGATGCGTGTTCCCGTGAACCCATCAGGCAACACTACGGCAATATCCAGCGCGAGTGGCGTGAGCACACCGATGACCAGTGGATAGACGTGATGCAGTGGAAGCGGCAACAGCACACGATCGTCGGCCGAAACCAGCCCGGAGTGGGCGATGACACGAATCTGAAAGGCAATGTTACGGTGTGTGAGCGGCACACCCTTGGGCGGTCCGGTGGTCCCAGAGGTATAGAACAAGATGGCACGATCTCCGGGGCCGACCGTAGGAAAATCTTCCCCAGTCACGGTATGCAGGGCGCACCTGCCGTCGAGCGGTAACACTTCGATTCCGACCTCCTGGAAAATCGCTCCGAGGCGCTTTTCGGTTGAGGCGGCGACCAGCGCAAACTGCGCGTCGCTATCCTTCAGGACGTAGCGGAACGTATCGACTGACAAATGGGTATCTAGCGGCACCGCGCAGGCGCCGCAGCGCAAGATCGCCAGGCAAGCGACAATCCAGTCGGCGCCGCCAGGCCCGCATAGAATAACTGGATCGCCCGCTCCGATGCCTTCGGAAACCAAGATGCGCGCCCGGCTCTCGACTTCGGCGGCAAGGACACGAAAGCTCCTGCGCCTCATTTCCTCGCCGGCGAAGGAGATGACGGCGTCGCGGTCGCCTGCCAAGGCCAGATTACGCGCGAGCGCCTGCAGTGTCTCCGGCGATTGGCGGTCTCTTTTTTTATCCATCATAGCCGAGTTATCCTAATGATGACGGCAGCCCACATCCTCGCTGGAACCGCCGGTACGCCGCATGCCAATACGCGCCGCTGACCGGCCATTCGAGCAACGAGGGCGCTTGCCTCGCGATCGTCTCGGTCTCGATTCGTGGCACGGCTCCAACTCAACATCTAATGCGAAAGGAAGACCGGTGCAGGCGGTTGCAACATAATGCTTTTGGTGGCACCGCCCAAAATGAAGTCGCGGATCCTTGTATGTCCGTAGGCCCCCATGACGAGAAGATCGGCATTGCGCGAC
>DASSSM010000039.1:0-7313 GCA_035708425.1 Pseudolabrys sp. | reverse complement strand
ACCGCTGATAACACGGTACACGTAGTCCGCCGGCTCGTTCTCGCCATAGATCTCGGCATCGCGGCCGAACGGCATTGTGGCGCCCATCAAGCTGATCGAGTCAAAAAACGAACCGCCGGATATCTGCGCTCGGGGATTATTTGCGGCTCGGTTAAAACCAGTGCGGATTGCGGTGTGCGTCAACATGGCTGGCCCCTTCGATGGATCTACGGTGCCGCTTGGGTACGGCGTACGCGGGCTGGGGAAAATTCAGATATGATCCATAAGGGTTATTACGGAGCCCGAAACGCCGGGTATCGTTGAATTTCCTCATGTTTTCAGTTTGAGAGGCCTGTCGGTGGCGGAAAAAACAATGGCTGATACGACCGCGCTGCCTCAACGCGCCTTACGGCGCCTCCCCTGGCTCTGGCAGATTCTCGGCCAATCCTGGCGCGCCTATGCGTTGGCCTTGTCTTTGGTTGCCGCCACCATCATCGCTTTGGTGGTTCTCGGCCCGCAGTTTCATGAACCGTACCTCTTTTTGGTTCCTTCGACAGCGATCGCTGGAATTGTGGGCGGATGGGGCGCCGGATTGATCGCCACTGGCCTGGGCCTGGCGCTTCATCTTTATTTCTCGGCGGAATATGCGACCGTCGTCGACCCGAAATCGGCAGACTTTGCGGTCGATCTTGCGCGCGCCGTCACGTTCACGGCCGTCGGAATTGCAATGGCCTGGTTCGGCGAGCGGCTTCGGGAAGGCTGGCTACACGCAGCAGAAAGCGACCGCGACAGTGCGGCGCGGGCGGCTCATCTCGCGTCAATCCTCGACACTGTTCCGGACGCAATGATCGTGATCGATGAACGAGGCATCATGCAGTCGTTCAGCACGGCAGCTACACGGCTGTTCGGCTATGAAGCAGCCGAAGTGATCGGCAAGAACATCAAAATCATGATGCCCTCGCCCTATCGCGAGAATCACGAGGGCTATCTCGCCCGGTATTTGAAGACAGGAGAGCGACGCATTATTGGCATCGGACGCGTCGTCGTTGGCGAGCGCAAAGATGGATCGACCTTTCCGATGGAGCTCGCTGTCGGAGAAATGAAATCGGGTGACCAGCGCTATTTCACCGGATTTATTCGCGATCTTACGGAGCGCCAAATGACCGAGGCCCGACTGCAGGAACTGCAATCCGAACTGGTGCATATTTCGCGCCTGACCGCGATGGGCGAAATGGCGTCAGCGCTGGCGCACGAGCTCAACCAGCCCTTGGCGGCGATTACCAATTACATGAAAGGATCGCGGCGGTTGCTCGAACAGACGACCGATACCCGCGCGGGGGTGGTTCGAGAGGCCATGGATAGCGCGGCCGAACAGGCGATACGTGCGGGCCAGATCATTCGACGCCTGCGCGATTTCGTCGCGCGAGGAGAGAGCGAACGACGTGTGGAAAGCATGTCCAAGCTTGTGCAAGAAGCAAGCGCGCTCGCCCTTGTCGGCATAAAGGACAAAGGTATTCACGTGAGATTCCAGTTGAGCCAGACAACCGATCTTGCGCTTGCTGACAAAGTTCAGATTCAGCAAGTGCTGCTGAATCTGATACGTAACGCCATCGAGTCCATGCAGGATGCGAGTCGACGCGAGTTGGTGATATCGAGCGAGCCCACCGAAGACGACATGTTGTTGATCAGCGTTTCTGACACGGGCACAGGAATCGCCCCCGAAATAGCAAGCCAGCTCTTTCAGCCATTCGTGACCACGAAGCGGCAAGGCATGGGCGTAGGCCTGTCGATTTCACGCACCATTATTGAGGCCCACGGAGGACGAATCTGGGTGGAGGCCAACCCCGATGGTGGCACTGTTTTTCGATTTACGGTCGGAGCAGTAACTCGCGAGGAAGCCGAAGATGCCATCTGATGCCGCTGTTGTTCACGTAATTGATGACGATGAGGCCGTGCGGCAATCGACGGCGTTCTTGCTCCGAGCCGCAAATATTCAAGTTCAAACATATGAGACCGCTACTGATTTTCTCGAAGCGTTATCCCAAGTCAAACCCGGCTGTATTGTGACGGACGTGCGAATGCCGGGCCTGAGCGGAATCGAACTGCTGCATCGCTTGCGAGCCCTGAAGTTCTCAATGCCGGTCATCGTGATCACCGGTCACGGCGATGTGCAACTCGCCGTGGAGGCAATGAAAGCAGGCGCTATGGATTTTATCGAGAAGCCATTCAGTGACGACGTCCTGCTTCACGCCGTGCGCGCGGCCCTTAGCGCGCATGCAACCGACAGCGAGCGTCATGCGCTCAATGCGGAGGTCAATAACCGGATGGCGTCTCTTTCCAAGCGCGAGCATGAGGTGCTGGAAGGCTTGGTCGCCGGCCATCCAAACAAGACCATCGCTTATGATCTTGGAATAAGCCCCCGGACGGTCGAAATCTATCGAGCAAACGTCATGGAAAAGATGCAGGCCAGGAGCCTGTCCGACCTGGTTCGAATGGCGCTGGTGGGCGGGCTCCTCGACCGCCGTGAATGACTGAGCCTTCAAAACAGTTGCGCTAGATCAAGGCGAAAGGAGACCTATTCAGGTGTCCTGTCGGCGACCGGGCCCGATCGCGGCCCTTATGCCTGCGCCGACCAATGAATCCGCAGTCCGAGCAAGGTCGTGGCTACCATTCGATCCTCATCGTTGAGGACGATCGCGCGGTACGTGAGTCATTGAAGTTTTCTCTCGTGATCGAGGGGTTTGCAGTTCGCGCCTACGCGGATGCGGAGCAGCTCCTTGCGGAAAAACACCTTCCGAAATTCGACTGTCTGATTGTCGATCAGAACATGCCGGGAATGAACGGTCTCGATTTGGTTTCAGAGTTGCGCGCACGACGCATCGATACCCCGGCGCTTCTCATTACCAGCCATCCCAATCAATCCGTACGCGATCGCGCTGCGGCCGCTGGCATACCTATTATCGAGAAGCCGTTGTTGAATTCACTGCTCGATCACGTACGGCGCACCGTATCGTAGGCAGGAACTAGGTTTTGCCGGGGGTGGCGGCTAGTTCCAGGCCAACAAGATAACTGCCAGAATCATGCGGATCGCCGACGACCGTAAAGCCAAGCTCCCGGCACATCGTCACCATCGTTGTGTTTTCTTTCAACACCTGACCTTCAATGCGATGTAGTCCCTCGCTGCGCGCGTATTCGATAAGGGTTTGCATGAGCAGCCACCCGAGGCCCTGGCCTTTCACATCCGACCGGACCAGGACCGCGTACTCGGCCCGGTCGTAGTCGGCATTGGCGTGCAGCCTCGCAACGCCGAGCAAATCGCCGCTTGCCTGGTCAATTACCACAAAAGCCATAGCCCGCGCGTAGTCGAGCTGAGTCATGCGGGCAATGAACGCGTGGCTGAATTCCTTGATCTGACTGAAGAACCGAAGACGCAGGTCGTCCGCCGTGACCCGGGCAAAGAAGCGAGCGTACAGCCGCTCATCCTCGGGGCGGACGGGACGCACGAACACCGCGGTGCCATTCGGCAAATGGCAAGACCGTTCCCACTCCTTTGGATAAGGCCGAATGGCGAAGCGCGGATGGCCGGGGAATCGGCGGCCGGCTTTTTCAAGGGGCGCGACCGCGATACGTGCATCGACGGCAATAACCCCGGAGTCGTCGCTCAGTAGTGGGTTGAGGTCTACTTCCCTGATTTCAGGCACGTCGGCCACAAGCTGAGCAAGCTTGACGAGCACGAGCGCGACCGCGGCCTCATCGGCCGCCGGCACATCTCGATAGGCTTTGAGCACACGCGAAACGCGTGTTCGCGAAATCAAGTCTTGCGCGAGCTTGAGGTCGAGCGGCGGAAGCGCCAGCGCCTTGTCATTGATTACCTCGACAGCGGTACCTCCTCGACCGAACACGACCACCGGTCCAAAGGTGGGATCGTCGGCTATGCCGGCAATCAGCTCACGCGCCAATGGACGAACAATCATCGGATGCACGGTGACGCCGGAGAGCCGCGCGCCGGGTTTGGCTGCGCGCACACGATCGAGCATTTCAGCCGCCGCCTGCTGCACGGCCGAAGCGCTTGCCAGGTTGAGCCGCACGCCGCCAACATCCGATTTATGGATTATGTCAGGCGAGTGGATCTTCAAGGCAACAGGTTGATTGTTATTGAGGAACGGCGTGGCCGCACGGGCAGCCGCCTCCGGGTTGGACGCGGGAATGGCCGGTGCGATCGGGATGGAATATGCACGAAGTAGCTTTTCACCCTCGACCGGATCGAGCCAGGATCTGCCCGAACCCAGCACGCCGGCGACAACGCGGCGCGCCGTTGCGATATCCGGCGTGAAACTCTCCGGAAGACTTGGCGGCGTTTGCATCAGCATGTCGAGCGCTTCTCGGTGGCGCACCAGGTGCCCGTAGCCCGCAACTGCACTGGTTTCGGATGGGTAGTGCGGAATTCCTGCGGCCTCGAATGTTTTCGACGCTTCGCCACGGTCCCCCACCCAAACCGCGAAAACAGGTTTGGGAAAAACTGCATTGCCCTTGTGAGTACGAACCGTTTCCGCGACGGCCGCCGCGGCATCCGATGGCGATGCAAGCGCCGTCGCCACGTTCATGACCATGACAGCATCGTTCTCATCGTCGGCTAAAAGCGCCTCAAGAGCTGCGGCATAGCGCGCCGCATCCGCATCTCCGGCGATGTCAACCGGATTGGCCCTGGACCAGATCGGCGGCAGCGCCGCATCGAGCTTGGCCATGGCCCCCGCCCCTATTGCCGCGAGCACGTCTTTCTCTCCAAGGTCCATGAGACGATCGACGGCAAGGACGCCGATACCGCCGCCGTTCGTCAAGATCGCCAGCCTTTTCCCGGAAAGACATTTGACGTGACCCAGGGTTTCGGTGGCCGCAAATAGCTCGTCCAGATCCGAAACGCGCAGCAAGCCCGCTCGCCGGAACGCGGCGTCGTAGACGCTGTCAGCGCCAGCCAATGCACCGGTATGAGTTTTCGCGGCAGCCGCGCCCCGTGCATGGCGGCCGGCTTTGACGACAATGACGGGCTTGGTGCGCGCCGCAGCGCGCGCGGCGGACATGAACTTACGGGCGTCCTTGATTGACTCGATGTAAAGCAGAATGGCCCGCGTGCCCTGATCGAGCGCGAAATAGTCAAGCAGGTCGCCAAAATCGACGTCCAGCTGATCCCCGATCGATACGACAGCCGAAAACCCCACTGATCGTGGTGCGGCCCACTCTATAAGACCCGCAGCAATCGCCCCGGACTGCGAAATCAGGGCCAGGTCTCCCGCACCAGGCGAGCTGGCTGCGAAACTGGCATTGAGCCTCCGTCCAGGCACGAGCACGCCGAGACAGTTCGGCCCAACGATGCGCATGCCGTTTGCACGCGCGGCGCACTCAACTGCCTCGGACAGCGAACCAGGCCCGTGACCCAAACCCGCCGTGAGTACGATCGCCGCGGCGCAACCCTTCGAGCCCAGTCCGGCAATCAGTCCGGGCACACTGGCGGGCGGCGTGGCGATGACCGCGAGATCCGGTGTATCGGCGAGATCATTTACCGTTTTGACCGCGGTGATGCCTTCGATATTCTTGTGGTGCGGATTGACCAGGCCAATCGCGCCACCAAACCCTGCGCGGCACAGATTTTTGAGAACGGCGCCACCCACGGAATATTTCCGGGGGCTGCCGCCGATGAGAACCACCGAATGAGGATTAAAAATACGCTCGAGACGATACGTGCTCATCCGGTACGACCGCGCAGAGTCAAAAGTCCGCGTAAGACTGATGTCAACTTGCACTCCTGGCGATTGTCAACGTGCACCTCTAAAAGACCAACCTAGATGCACGGGCGGATATAAGGGCGATTGATCTCCCACAACTCGTCGAGTATGTGGCCGGCTGCTTCCGCCGAATTCACGACCGGATCGATCAACAACGCCTGCAGGGCGATTTCTTTCGACGCGTGTACCGCAGCTTCGACCGCGAGTTGCTGCACATTCACCTGCATCGACAGAAGTTTGGCGATCGGATCCGGCAATGGCCCGAGCGAAATCGGATGGATCCCATCCGCATCCGTCATGACCGGGACTTCAACGGCAGCTTCAGCCGGCAAGTTTGGAATGATGCTGCGATTAAAGACAATACCGGATTCCAGAACACGATTATTGTTATGAATGATGCCTCCAATCGCAGCCGCGCCACGCTCTCCCGATGGAGTCAGCCATTGCGCGGGCGGCGAGCCGGTAGCGAGTACGCGCTCAAGTTGTTGTGAAAACCGTACTCGCTCTTGCTCGTCAGCGGCGAAATCGTAGCCCTTTTCACCGCCTTCCCAACCATAGGAGAGGTATTCTCCGAGATGCTCATCGCTGCATGTCATCCAGTACCCGAATGCCCGAAAAAGCCGGCGCGTGAGCGGCGCAAATCGCGAATCATAATTGGCTTCTTTGGCCCGCAGGAGCGGATAGAGATCTTCACCGGTTGTGCGATCACGGATTTTTAGCAGGCATTGAAAGTGATTGATGCCGGCACCCCAGACTTCGACCTGCTCGGCGGGCATGGCCATGATGCGGGCGACGTCGTTTTGTCCCATGAAGATGCCGTGGCAGAGCCCGAGCGCGGCGATCGGGCTATATTTGCCGAGCGCCAGGATGATGCGGCTTTCCGGATTGGAAAAGTTGATGAACAATGCATTTGGACAGAGCTCCCGCATTTCGCGCACGATATCGAACACAAGCGGCAAGGTGCGAAGCGTAAAGAACAGCCCGCCGGGCCCCCCATTCTCTCCCAGCGTGTGACGAATGCCGTGCTTGCGAGGCACTTCGAAATCCAGCTTCCATAACCGGTTTCGATCAATCGCCGTTGCATTGATAACGAAACGGGCGCCATCGAGGGCGGCCCGGCGATCGGTCGTCTGCTCGATGTGCAACCCGGCAGAACATTTGGAGTTCAGAATCTGGGCCAGATTAAAAATTTTTGCCAACGTATCGGGGTGGCGGCCAACCAAAGTCAGGGTACACCCGCGCAATTCATTGTTGCTGAATATGTCGCGCAGGACACTCAGGCCAAACGACATGCTCGTTGCACCGAGCAGGACAATTTTGACTTGATTGCTCATCTCGACTTTTACCTTCAACTGGTGCGGCCCGCAGATATATGAATCGCTTCCGCTTCGGCATTCACTGATTTCATCGTTTGCGTGAGTTCTTCGTAGACCTCGTCATTGATGGTTACGACCCCAAAGTTTGAATTTTCTCCGTCGAAACGCCCCTCGGCCGGCTGGTCGGCGTGTTCAAACCAGTGCAATCCGACGATGGCCGGTTGAGAGAGAGCGGCGG
>DASSSM010000038.1:0-4276 GCA_035708425.1 Pseudolabrys sp. | reverse complement strand
GCAACACGCCGTTTGCCCTGGTGCTGAATGAAATCAACGTCGGCAAGGTGCAGGCCGCAATCGATGCGGGCCTGATCGATGCCAAGGCGCCGGTCGATGCCGCTGCCATGGTGAAGGCGGGTCTGATGCGCCGCGAGAAGGGCGGCGTGAAGCTCCTGGGCGATGGTGAGATCAAGGCCAAGGTCGAATTTTCGGTCTGGCGCGCCTCGAAGTCTGCCGTCGCGGCAGTGGAGAAAGCCGGCGGGTCGGTGAAGATCCTCGCGCCGGCGAAAGAGCAAGACGAAATTCCGAAGGGCAAAAACAAGCGCAAGGCACTGGAAGTCGCCAAGGGTGGCGACAAGCCAAAAGGTGGAAAGCCCAAGCCGGAAACGGAAGGCGAGCAAAAACCGGCCGAACAATAGCCGGCCAGGCTTTCCAGCAACGATTCCGGACTACCGTTTGCGAGGTCCGGGCATATCTAGAGGGTCGCAAAATCCGGATGCCCTGCTCGCGAGAGAGATAGCAGCGGGAAGGGTTGGGGGCCGAGGGAGCAATCGATGGTTTCGGCAGCGGAACAACTGGCGGCCAATCTCAATTTCTCGGCACTCGCCAAAGCCGAAGAACTCAAGAAGCGAATCTGGTTCACGGTCGGTGCGCTGCTGGTCTATCGGCTGGGCACGTATATCCCGCTGCCCGGCATCGATCCCAACGCCTGGTCGCAGATCTTTAATACCCAGTCCGGCGGCATCCTTGGAATGTTCAACATGTTCTCCGGTGGCGGCATCCACCGGATGGCAATCTTTGCGCTCAATATCATGCCGTACATCTCGGCCTCGATCATCATTCAGCTGATGACGACAGTTTCGCCCACGCTCGAAGCGCTGAAGAAAGAAGGCGAGCAGGGCCGCAAGATCATGAATCAGTACACGCGGTACCTCACCGTGTTGCTGGCGGCGTTCCAGGCTTACGGCATCGGCGTCGGGCTGCAGGGGACGGGCAGCGTTGTTTCAAGTCCCGGTATCTTCTTCCTCATCTCGACCACGATCACGCTCACCGGCGGCACGATGTTCTTGATGTGGCTGGGCGAGCAGATCACCGCCCGTGGCATCGGCAACGGAATTTCGTTGATCATTTTGTCCGGCATCGTCGCCGAGTTGCCGTCGGCGATCGCCGGCACTCTCGAGCTTGGACGTCAGGGTGCCCTGTCGACCGGGTTGATTTTGGTGGTCATCGTCATGGTGGTCGCCGTCATCGCCTTCATTGTGTTCATGGAGCGGGCACAGCGGCGCCTTCTGATCCAATATCCCAAGCGTCAGGTCGGAAACCGCATGTTCGAGGGTCAGTCCTCGCACCTGCCGCTCAAGCTCAACACCTCGGGTGTCATTCCGCCGATCTTCGCATCGTCCCTGCTGTTGCTGCCGACCACGGTCGCCAACTTTAACGCCGGTCAGGGTCCCAATTGGCTGACCACAGTGACGACGCTGCTCGGGCATGGACGGCCCTTGTTCCTCATCCTCTATATCGCCCTGATCGTCTTCTTCGCATTCTTCTATACGGCGGTGGTGTTCAACCCGACGGAGACGGCGGATAACCTGAAAAAGCACGGTGGGTTTATCCCCGGCATCCGCCCCGGGGAACGGACGGCCGAGTACATCGACTATGTGCTCTCGCGCATCACAGTCATCGGCGCGCTTTACCTTGCGATCGTCTGCCTCATTCCGGAAATTCTGATTTCGTACGCGGCGGTGCCGTTCTATTTCGGCGGCACCTCGCTGCTGATCGTGGTCAGCGTGACGATGGATACGGTCGCGCAGATCCAAGGCTATCTGCTGGCGCATCAATATGAAGGCCTGATCAAGCGTTCGAAGCTGCGAGGGCGCATGCGATGAGGTTGATTCTGCTCGGCCCGCCGGGGGCGGGGAAGGGCACGCAAGCGCAGCGCCTGATCGCCAAACATGGAATTGTTCAGCTGTCGACTGGCGACATGCTGCGTGCCGCGGTTGCCGCGGGTACACCGATCGGCCTGCGGGCGAAGAGCATTATGGACCGTGGCGAACTGGTGCCCGACGACGTTGTGGTTGCAATCATCGCAGAGCGCATTGACCAGCCCGATGCCAAGCGCGGCTTCGTGCTCGATGGGTTTCCTCGGACGGTTCCACAGGCCGAGGCGCTGGAGCGGTTGCTGGCCGACCGCGGCCTCAAGTTGGATGCGGTGATCGAGTTGAAGGTCGACGAGGGAATTCTCCTTCGGCGCATCGAAAAGCGTGTGGCCGAGATGGTCGCGCGCGGAGAAAGGGTGCGGGCCGACGACACTCCGGAGGTGTTGAAAGGGCGGCTTGCCGCCTATCACGCCCAGACGGCCCCGCTGGTCGGGCATTACACCGGCAAAGGCATGCTCAAGAGCGTTGACGGCATGGCGCCGATCGACGAGGTCGCGGCGGCCGTCGACCGGCACCTGACGCCGGCTGGCGCGGCCGGGGGCCAGGTGGCCAAACCACGCCGTCGGAAGCCAAAGCCCTCAAGAGCCGCCAAGGCGCCTAAGGGTGCCGCCCGCAAGGGCAATACCCGCCGGAAACGGCCGGCTACGGCCGGTAAACGCGGCAAGAAGAGGCCGGGACAACGCAAAAACCGTATCCGACGGAGGTTGACGAGAGCGCGATGAATCCCTTAATAAGCTGCACATTCAGGAGTTTGACGCGATGCCGGGCCCCAGCAAGGTGGGGACGGGCGTCGTGTTACGCTTTGCGCTACCCCCTTCAAGGGACTTGGAAAATCCGGCGCGTTCCGCGCCATCGGTCGATATAGGAGAAGTTAAGTGGCTCGTATCGCGGGCGTCAATCTGCCGACCAACAAGCGCGTGGTCATCGCGCTTCAGTACATCCATGGCATCGGGACCAACACCGCCCAGGATATCATGACCAAGGTTAATTTGCCGCCGGAGCGGCGCGTGTCGCAGTTGACCGACGCCGAAGTGCTCCAGATCCGTGAAATCATCGACCGCGACTACATGGTTGAAGGCGACCTGCGTCGCGAGGTGCAACTCAACATCAAGCGCCTGATGGATCTCGGTTGCTATCGCGGCCTGCGTCACCGCAAGGGTCTGCCCGTTCGCGGCCAGCGCACGCACACGAATGCACGCACCCGCAAGGGCCCGGCCAAGACGATTGCCGGCAAGAAGAAGACAGCGGGACCGACTTGATAACAGGATAAGCCCTCACGCCGGTTATGGCGCGCGGGCGCGAAAGGATTGAGAATGGGTAAGGAAGCTACTCGCGTCCGCCGGCGCGAACGCAAGAACATCGCGTCAGGCGTCGCGCATGTCGCGGCTTCGTTCAACAACACGATGATCACGATCACCGACGCGCAGGGCAACACGATTGCCTGGTCGTCGGCCGGGACCATGGGTTTCAAGGGCTCGCGCAAGTCGACGCCCTATGCCGCCCAGGTCGCTGCCGAAGATGCCGCCAAGAAGGCGCAGGAGCACGGCATGCGTACCCTCGAAGTCGAGGTGTCGGGCCCGGGCTCGGGACGTGAGTCGGCGTTGCGTTCGCTGCAGGCGGCCGGCTTTACGATTACCTCGATCCGTGACGTGACGACGATACCGCACAACGGTTGCCGGCCGCGCAAGCGGCGGCGCGTGTGATTGTTTCTTTCGCGTGGGCATTAACGTCCCGCGCGTGATCTACCGCCGAAATTTTCCCCACGCGGCGGGTGGGGTGCGCTAGGCGCGAGAAGACCGCGCCGCTGAAAAGGTGAAGACGTGATCCAGAAGAATTGGCAGGAACTGATCAGGCCGAACAAGCTCCAGGTCTCCGCCGGCGGCGACGCCGCGCGGGTTGCGACGGTGGTTGCCGAACCTCTCGAACGGGGATTCGGCGTCACGCTCGGCAATGCGCTGCGCCGCATTCTGCTCTCCTCGCTCCAGGGCGCTGCGGTTCAATCGGTGCACATCGATGGCGTGCTGCACGAGTTCTCCTCGATCGCCGGCGTGCGCGAGGACGTCACCGACATGGTGCTCAACATCAAGGACATCGCCATCAAGATGCAGGGCGAAGGTCCCAAGCGGATGGTCGTGAAGAAGCAGGGGCCCGGCACGGTCACCGCCGGCGACATCCAGACCGTCGGCGATGTGGTCGTGCTCAATCCGGACCTCGTGCTGTGCACACTCGACGAGGGCGCCGAGATCCGCATGGAGTTCACGGTCAATACCGGCAAAGGCTACGTGCCCGCCGAACGCAACCGTCCCGAGGATGCGCCGATCGGCCTTATTCCTGTCGACAGCCTTTATTCGCCGGTA
>DASSSM010000037.1:0-5563 GCA_035708425.1 Pseudolabrys sp. | reverse complement strand
ACGTGCATGACCGGCGAGATTGGCAGCTGCGCTGAGGGCGACGGCAATCGCGCTTGTGCCGATCGCAATATGCGGTGACGGCACACCGACGACATAGACCAGCAGCGGTACGGCTAAAATCGAACCGCCACCGCCCACCAGGCCGAGGACAAAACCGACTATGCTTCCTGAGGCAATGACAAGCAGGTCGTGCAGCATATTAAGCCGCGCGCGCGGTCCGGCGGTTCCAGGGCATCAACGCCAGCAAATGCGCCATTCCACAGAAGCCGCTGACTCCGGCAAATACGAGCCCTGCACCGACGAAGGCCGAGAGGGCATAGAAGCCAGGGGAAAATAACGTCCCGAGCAACATGCCTATCAAGACAAGCGAACCGGCAGCAATCTGCACTTGCCGGATAATGTCGATTGGCTGGCTGCGATCGAGGGTGACGGGCAGGCCGGCCTTTTTCCATGCATCAAGGCCGCCATCGAGAATATAGGCATCGCAGTTTGCGGCGGCCGAAAGGCGCGCGGCATTCCCGCGCGTGCGCGCGCCAGACCGGCAATGAAATACGAGTACTTCATCGCCGGAGCGCGCCGGGCTTTCGGCATCCATACGGCTCAGCGCATGATGCCGCGCACCGGGGATGCGCTCACGCGCGTGTTCGTCGGCCTCGCGGATGTCGACGAGGACCGCGCCTCTGCGCACGAGTTCGGCGGCGCGTTCCGGAGAAATTGTTTGCAGGTCAGTCACGATCGTTCTCCCTTTTTGCTTTGGTTGGCCCTTCAGGGGCAGTAGATATTCTTGAGCAACGCGAGGAGTCGCGCCGCGTTAGGATTGGCGATGCGGTAGAACACCGTCTGCGCTTCTCGCCGGGTGACGACCAAGCCATCTTCACGCATTTTGGCGAGGTGCTGGGACAGCGCTGACTGGCTCAAATCGACCGCTTCCGCGAGATCGCCGACCGACATTTCTCCGGCGACAACCAGGCGGCACAGGATCAGCAGCCGGTTTTCGTTGGCGAGCAGCTTGAGCAGGCCAGCGGCTTCACCTGCCTTGCGCTCAAGTTCAGCAACGCCAATATCGGCCGCAGCTTTTGGTCGACGGACGGTTTGTACAGGCACGGCGCGGGCTCCATAAATTAGCTATTGCTAAATTAGGGTATGCTAATATATAAGTCAAGTGCCAGGCTGAACGGAAGAGGATTGCGTCATGACCGCCACTGCAAAACCTGAAGTTCGGGGATTTTTCGATGAGCCGACCAATACCGTCAGCTATCTCGTGTGGGACCCTGCGACGAAATCAGGTGCGGTGATCGATCCTGTCCTGAATTTTGACCATCGCAGCGGCGAGGCAACCGTGGAATCGGCCGACGCCCTCCTTGCAGAAGCGAAGAAGCTCGGCATCAAAATCGAACAAATCCTGGAAACCCACGCGCATGCTGACCATTTGTCAGGCGCGCCCTACATCAAGCTGAAGACCGGCGCTCGGGTCGCAATCGGTGAGCACATCAAAGATGTACAGAAGATCTTCAGGCCAATCTTCAATGCCTTGGATGTATCCGGCGATGGTTCGGAATTCGACCATCTCTTCAAGGATGGTGAGCATTTCAAGGTCGGTACAATCGACGCCGAAGTAATTTACACGCCCGGCCACACGCCGGCCTGCATATCCTATAAAATCGGCGATGCGGTCTTTGTCGGCGACACCATGTTCATGCCCGACTACGGCACTGCACGTGCCGATTTCCCCGGTGGCAACGCGCGCGACCTCTATCGATCGATCCGGCGGATTCTGTCTTTACCGAAAGAAACGCGGCTCTTCATGTGTCACGACTACAAGGCGCCCGGCCGCGATCAATATGCCTGGGAAACGACGGTGGGCCAGGAAAAGGCGCGCAATGTCCACGTGCACAAGGGCGTTACGGAAGATGAATTCGTCAAGATGCGCGAAACGCGTGACGCCACGCTTTCGACGCCGTTGCTTTTGCTGCCATCGATTCAGGTGAACATTCGTGCCGGCAAGTTTCCGCCAGCTGAAGCGAATGGCGTGCGCTACCTCAAGGTGCCTGTGAAAATCGCGTCGTAGCTCAAAGCTACGTCCAGCTCTTTACCTTGACGTAAGATCCCGGCGCATCTTCGATCGGCTTGAACTTGCCGCCGCCAATCTTGCGAGCGGTCACGGTTTCCGCGTCCTGCCCTTTGAGCCAATCGAGCCAGTCGGGCCACCAGGAGCCTGGATGCTCGGTAGCCGTTTCTATCCAGGCTTCGACGCTTTCACCCTTCGGCTTGTCGCCGGTCCAATACTGGTATTTTGGTCGGCTGGGCGGATTTACCACGCCAGCAATGTGGCCGGAGCCGGCAAGCACGTATTTGACCGGGCCTCCGAAAAATTGCGAGCCAAAAAGAACGGATTTCGCCGGCGCGATGTGATCTTCGCGTGTGGCGAGATTGTAGACCGGCACTTTCACGTTGTGCAGATCGATCCGGGTGCCTGCAATTTCCATCTCTCCTTTGGTGAGCTTGTTGTCCAGATAACAGTTGCGCAAATAGAAGGAATGATTAGCCGCCGGCATGCGGGTGGCGTCGGAATTCCAGTAAAGAATGTCGAACGGCATCGGCTTTTTGCCGCGCATGTAATTGTTGACGATGTAGGGCCAGATCAGATCGTTTGAGCGCAACATATTGAAGGTATTGGCCATGCGCGAGGCTTCCAGATAGCCTTGCTGCTTCATGTGCGTCTCGAGTTGTTTGATGCGCTCCTCGTCGACGAACACCATCAGTTCGCCCGCGTAGGTGAAATCAACCTGCGCTGCAAATAATGTGGCCGACTTAACGCGGTTCTGTTTTTTTGCGGCTAGATAGGCGAGGGTGATCGAGAGCAGCGTCCCGCCGACGCAATAACCGATGGCGTGAGCCTGCTTCTCGCCGGTGATCGCTTCAACCGTATCCAGTGCGGCGATCACGCCCTCGCGCATATATTCTTCGAAATTTTTTGCGGCTAACCTGGCGTCCGGGTTGACCCATGAAATCACAAATACCGTGATGCCCTGATCAACACACCATTTGACGAAAGATTTATCGGGCGCAAGGTCGAGGATGTAAAACTTGTTGATCCACGGCGGCACGATCAGCAGCGGAAGCTTCAGCGTATCTTTAGTCGTTGCTTCATATTGGATTAGCTGCATCAATTCATTCTGGAACACCACTTTGCCTGGCGTCGTCGCGAGATTTTTTCCGACGTCGAACATGGAAGGATCGGACTGGCGGATTTTAAGAACACCGTGGCCGGCCTTGATGTCTTCCGATAGCATGTGCATCCCGCGCACGAGATTTTCGGCGTTCGAAGAGAGTGTCTCGCGCAGCAGTTCCGGATTGGTCAGCACGAAGTTCGATGGCGAAATCGCATTGGCAATTTGCTTGACGTAAAATTCCGCCTTCTTTCGCGTGTGTTCGTCGACGCCGGCCGCGTCCTTCACCAGCTTGTCGGCCCATTGCGAGGTAAGGAGATAGGCCTGTTTCAGAAAGTCGAAGAACTGGTTTTGCGACCATTCCGGGTCGCTGAAGCGCTTATCTCTCGGGTCGGGCGCGACGACGGGTTCCGCTTGCTCGCCCGCCATGCGCTTTACCGCGCCAGCCCAGAGATTGAGGTAGGCGCGGCCAAGGCTGGTCTGCAGCTCGATCGCGCGCTGAGGATCGGACATCCAGTATTCGGCGACGCGACCAACTGTTTTGACCGCATCGGTCATGCCCTCAGTGAGGTCGCTCCGTATTTTTCCTTCCTCGCGCGGTTTCAGATAGGCCGCGAGCGCCTTGCCACCTTCCTCGACCAGGCGGGCAAGATTGCGCGAGAGTGCCTCGATATCGACGTCGCCGACCTTGGCGGGATCTGTGGTGGACTTATCCATCCCTTCCATTCCCCTCTGCCAAGACAGTTGGCCCGCGCCGCGTTCCGTCGCAAGGCGCGTTTACGCGCATGGTTTCGCGGGTCTTCAGCCGAGCGGTTAGCAACGGGTGACCTTGCTGTGGCCATATTAGCCCGTTAACGGCACGGTGATATAATTCATTGAGTCTACATCGATTTCGCCGCTCGTGCGGTGCGTTGGCGGAGTGGGGTGTGTGGCGGTCAAACTTTTCATATGCACAACGTTAGGCCTCGCCGCTCTGCTCGCGGGGTGCGCACCCGGGCCGATTATTGACCGTTTGCCCGGTGAACTGGGGTTGCCTGCAGGCGCTCCGGCACGTCCGGAAACCCCGTACGAATACCCGGCCGTGCACGATATGCCGCCCGATCGCGCATCGTCTCCTATGACGGAGGAAGAACAAGTCAGGCTTGCAAAGGAATTGATTAACGTCCGCGAACGCCAGGAAGGCCGTCCGCAGGCGGCCAAAAAAGGCGCTCCGACAGCGAAAAAACCAGCCAAAGGCGCGCAAAATGGCCAAACCGATGGCAGCAAGGCGAACCCGTGATAAAAGCCAGCCTGGGTTATATGCGGCGGCTGGCGAGGGCAGCCGTCCTTTGAGGTTTTGAGCCGATGGAAGACTTCTACCGCATTCGCCGTTTGCCGCCCTACGTTTTCGAAGAGGTGAACAAGGCCAAGGCGAAGGCCCGCAACGCGGGAGCGGACATCATCGATCTCGGTATGGGCAATCCGGATCTGCCGGCGCCTGCGCACGTGATCGAAAAACTCAAGGACACGCTCGGCAAGCCGCGCACGGACCGCTACTCGTCTTCGCGCGGAATTCCCGGAGTGCGTCGTGCGCAGGCTGCCTACTACGACCGCCGCTTCGGCGTGAAACTCAATCCCGAGACGCAGATCGTCACCACGCTCGGCTCCAAGGAAGGATTCGCCAACGTGGCGCAGGCGATCACCGCGCCCGGCGATGTCGTGTTGGTGCCGAACCCGAGCTACCCTATCCATGCGTTTGGATTCCTGATGGCAGGTGGCGCAATCCGCTCGGTTCCCTCGGAACCGACGCCGAATTTCTTTCACACGCTTGAACGCGCGATCGTGCATTCGATCCCGAAGCCGACGGCGGTCGTGGTCTGCTATCCGGCAAATCCGACCGCCTATGTGGCGACGCTCGATTTCTACAAGGACCTCGTGGCGTTCGCGAAAAAACACGGCATTCTGGTGCTGTCGGATCTCGCTTACGCGGAGGTCTATTTCGACAATAATCCGCCGCCGTCGCTATTGCAGGTGCCCGGTGCAAATGATGTCGCGGTTGAGTTCACCTCGATGTCGAAGACCTTCTCGATGCCGGGCTGGCGCATTGGCTTTGCCGTCGGCAACGAGCGTGTGATTGCGGCGCTGGGCCGGGTGAAATCATATCTGGACTACGGCGCGTTTACTCCGGTGCAAGTGGCGGCAACCGCCGCGCTCAACGGTCCGGATGACTGCGTCAAGGAGATGCGCTCGACTTACAAGCGTCGTCGCGACGTTTTGGTGGAGAGCTTCGGACGCGCTGGTTGGCATGTTCCGTCACCGCGCGCGTCGATGTTCGCGTGGGCTCCGATACCGGAGCCTTTCAAGACGCTCGGAAGCGTGGAGTTTTCCAAACTGCTGGTCGAGAAAGCCGATAT
>DASSSM010000036.1:0-5034 GCA_035708425.1 Pseudolabrys sp. | reverse complement strand
CTTGTTGATGAACGTGATGATTGGAATATCGCGAAGCCGGCAGACTTCGAAAAGCTTGCGTGTGCGCGCCTCGATGCCCTTGGCGGCGTCGATCACCATCACCGCGGAATCGACGGCGGTGAGCGTACGATAGGTGTCCTCAGAAAAGTCCTCGTG
Organism: Pseudolabrys sp.; assembly: GCA_035708425.1. Classification (GTDB taxonomy): domain Bacteria; phylum Pseudomonadota; class Alphaproteobacteria; order Rhizobiales; family Xanthobacteraceae; genus Pseudolabrys. The sequence continues at coordinate 4,878 of DASSSM010000036.1, read as the reverse complement.
GCCCGGCGTATCGAGCAGATTGAATACCCGTCCGTCGTAGTCGAATGTCATCACCGATGTGACCACGGAAATGCCACGCTCGCGCTCGATCGCCATCCAGTCTGAGCGCGTCGAGCGGCGATCCCGCTTCGCTTTGACCTGGCCGGCGAGATTGATGGCGCCGCCGAAAAGCAGCAATTTTTCCGTAAGCGTCGTCTTGCCCGCGTCCGGATGCGAAATGATCGCGAACGTGCGCCGGCGGTCGACCTCAGCCGCAAGCGGGGTCGCCGGGATCGAATCGGACGTGACCATCGGCTTGTTCATGAAGCGGCATGTGGCAGGGAAAGCGGGCAGGATCAAGGGCCCGGCCCCGCAAAACCGCCAGTAAATGCGCGGCTTGTATCGCGTTAGTTAGCCCAATGTTGCAGCGTACTGCTCCGGCTTGAAGCCGACCAGCAATTTCCCCCCACGCGCCTCCAGGACGGGCCGTTTGATCATCGACGGCTGCTTGAGCATCAGGGCGAGCGCCTTTGCCTGCGTGATGCCGTCTTTCTCCTTATCGGGTAGCTTCTTGAAGGTCGTCCCCGCCCGATTGAGCAGTATCTCCCAACCGACCTTCTTCGACCACTGCTCGAGCTGCGCCCGTTCGATGCCTGCAGTTTTATAGTCGTGAAAGGCATAGTCGACGCCGTGTTTGTCAAGCCAGGCACGCGCCTTCTTCATCGTGTCGCAGTTCTTGATGCCGTAGATGGTGACCGACATGTCTACTCCCACTCGATCGTGCCTGGGGGCTTAGACGTCACATCGTAGACCACGCGGTTGACGCCTTTGACTTCGTTGATGATGCGCGTCGCGACGGCACCCAGAAAATTCATATCGAAGGGATAAAAATCGGCGGTCATGCCGTCGGTCGAGGTCACCGCTCGAAGCCCAACAACATACTCGTAAGTCCGAAAGTCACCCATGACGCCGACGGTTTTCACCGGCAGAAGTACGGCGAAGGCCTGCCAGATGTTGTCGTACTGCCCGCTGCGGCGAATTTCCTCGACATAGATCTCGTCGGCGAGCCGAAGAATATCGAGCTTCTCGCGCGTGACCGGCCCTGGACAGCGAATAGCGAGGCCGGGCCCAGGAAATGGATGCCGCCCGACGAAGGCTTCCGGCAAACCAAGCTCGCGCCCGAGCGCCCTTACTTCGTCCTTGAAGAGCTCGCGCAACGGCTCGACCAGCTTCATGTTCATGCGTTCCGGCAAACCGCCGACGTTATGATGCGATTTGATCGTGACCGACGGGCTGCCGGTAAACGACACGCTTTCGATTACGTCTGGATACAGAGTCCCTTGCGCGAGAAATTCGGCGCCACCGACCTTTTTAGCTTCCTGTTCGAAAACGTCGATAAAAAGCTTGCCGATCGTCTTTCGTTTCTGCTCGGGGTCCTCGACCCCGGCGAGCGCCCTGAGGAAGGTTTCAGAAGCATCCACGTGCACCAGCGGGATGTTGTAGCTGTCGCGAAAAAGTGTCATCACCTTCTGCGCTTCCGCGAGCCGCATCAGGCCATGGTCCACGAGCACGCAGGTCAGTTGATCGCCGATCGCCTCGTGGATCAGCACGGCCGCCACCGCTGAATCGACGCCGCCTGACAGCCCGCAGATCACGCGTCCCTTGCCGACTTGTTTGCGAATTTTTTCGATCGCCTCGTCCTTGAAGACGCGCATGGTCCAGTCGCCTTTGAGGCCCGCGATCTTGCGCACGAAATTGCGCAGGATCGCGGCTCCGTGCGGCGTATGCATCACCTCAAGGTGGAATTGCGTGGCGTAGAATTTGCGCTTGTCGTCTCCGATGACCGCGATCGGCGCGTTCGGCGACGTACCGAAGACGTGGAAGCCTTTTGGCAACTTGGTCACCCGGTCGCCGTGGCTCATCCACACCGGATATTTCTCGCCTTTGCGCCAAACACCTTCGAAGAGGGGCGACTCTTCAGTGACGGTCACCTCGGCGCGGCCGAACTCGCGGTGATGCCCGCCTTCCACCTGGCCACCGAGTTGGTGCGCCATCGCCTGCTCGCCGTAACAAATGCCGAGCACCGGTATTCCGGCGTCGTATATGGCCGTAGGCGCAAGCGGCGCGTCCTTGTCGAGAACCGAAGCGGGGCCGCCGGACAGGATGATCGCCTTCGGCTTCATTTCGCGGAAGGCAGCCTCGGCTTTCTGGTAGGGAACGATTTCGGAATAGACTTTCTCCTCCCGTACCCGGCGCGCAATGAGCTGGGTCACCTGGGAACCGAAATCGACGATCAGAACCTTGTCGTGCATGGACGGTCGATGTGCCCCGAAAATGGCCGACTCGGGCGCGCAAGGGCCGTTCGGGGCGACTTTTTGCGGGCTTTGGGCTTGAAGGTCAAGTGTCCACGATCGGGGTAATCCAATGTTAGCGCCGAACGTGCTTAGAAAATGCTCCCGATCCCATTTGTTCACAACTGCAAAGCCGCAAGACGCCATGGCTTTCGAAACCGAGCGCATGAGATTGCCAGCCGCAGTTCGCGGACGCGCCGATCGTCGCGCGGAGCTTTTTCGCGAAAGCCTCGGCGCCATGGCGCAGCGCCACATCCTCGGTCTTGCCTGGGCGATAAGCCCCGCACGAATCCGCGGCCTGCCGAATGTGCTGCGGCTCTGCTTCGACGAGTTTCTCGCACCCGACTATGCGCTGCCCGACCCGGAGAGCGCATTTGACTGCCCGCCCGGGCTTGCCGGGATCGTGCACGACTTGAGCCCGTCGACGCTTCTTACCGCATACCGCCGCGGGCTCTATCCGTTCGCGTACATTGCGCCGCTGAAGTGGTGGTCGCCGCCCCTGCGAACGGTTCTTTTCTTCGATGAACTGCACATCGCAAAGCGATTACGCCGGCAGATGCGCCAGGGCAACTACACGGTCACGCTCGACCGCGACTTCGAAGCAGTCATCACCGCCTGCGCCGGCCAACGGGATGGCCGCTGGCGTCTGACTTGGATTACGCCGCGCATCATGCGCGCCTATACCGAGTTGTTCGATGCCGGCTATGCGCATTCGTTCGAAGTCTGGAACGAGCGCGGCGAACTCGCTGGCGGCGGGTACGGCATCGCGCTCGGCCGTGCTTTCGTCACCGAGTCACAATTCTCACGGGAGACCAACACATCGAAAATGGGTTTCACCGCGCTGAACTGGCAGCTCGCGCATTGGGGCTTTGCCTTCAACGATGGGAAGCTCATGACGCCGACCTGCCACGACATGGGCTTCCGGGAGATTCCCCGTGACGAATATCTTCGCCGTCTCACGCAGGCGGGACGGCAAGCGGAAAAGCCAGACCGATGGCAAATCGAAACGGACCTGAAGGCGGTCGCGGACTGGCAACCGGCTTAGTGCCGGCCGTTGTCCACCACAGGTCCGAGCAACGGAATCGCCGATATCCATTTGCCGATCCGCGAGCGGCCGGACTCATCGGTCTTGGCTTCCGCGGCGGCAACCGCTTCTGAAGAAGGGATCGATTCCGGCGGGACCGGGTGATCGGAATCCCGGGGCTGCGCCGCATTCTGCTGCGCGGGTACCGGAGCGATGGCAACTGGCGGCGGCAAAGTCGGTGCCGCACCGGGTACTGGCGTTGCAGTCGCTGGAGACGCGGTTCCTGTTGTACTGACGGAAGGAGCGGCTCCCGGAGGCACAAGCGGCTCCGCGTCACGTTGTGCCGGGCGCGCGGAAGGCTGCGGCATAGGGCGGGCTTTGGAGCTTTCGGCAGGCCGCGCATCCGGTTGGTGAGTCACCAATGCCTGGCGAACGGCGTCGAGCCATTGCGTATCGGACACGGCAGGCTCGCGGCGGGCATTTTGCGCGGTAGGGGCCTGCGTATTTGCGGCGGCCTGCTTGGGTGTCGCTTGCGGACGCGGCTCGGCTTTGCGGACCTGTTCCTTCGGCGCAGCGTCGTTCGGCTGGGCTTTGATCGCAGGCGCCGCGGCGGCAACGGGTGGCGATTTTTCAGCTGCCAGCAAGGCCTTGAACGCTTCAGTCGCCTCAGGATCAACCACGGCGCAGGTCTTTTCAAAACTCTCGACGTCTCGACGCACGAGCATGCGCCTGGTGGACGCGTCGACGCCTTTATCGAGCATTGCAATAATGCCGTTGCGTAGGCTCTGGCATGTCGTCTCGGGAGAAAAATTCGCGCGGTAAAACGTGTAGGCGCTTCCGATACCGACCGGAACCGCGAGCAGCGAAGCGACCATCTGGATCACGGTCACGAAGCGCACCACCCTCGGCGGCTTCGATCCTGGATTGGCTTCAAAATTGACGGGCGCAATATCGCGCGCATCACCATGAAATGGCGGATCGCGCCTGGCGACAAGCATGGAAAACCCCAAAAAAATCTCGCGGTTCCATAGACACGCGATCATCGCGGAGAAAATTGGCCCGGATTGGGGCGCAATCGGGGAATTCCGTTTGCGATTCCTTACCGATCGTTACAGGTCAGCCGCCTCGTCGCAGGAGCGCGACGAAAAACCCGTCGGTACCAGTCAGCCGTGGCGTCATCAATATGCCCTCTCCAGACAACCGAGCCGCCTTTGAAAATACGAGAGCGCGCTCGCCCAACGCCTGTGTCACCGCAGCAGGCGATTCGATCGCGAACGAAGGGTTCCGCGCCAGGAATGCACGCACCTGGGCGCCATTTTCTTCCTCCAGCACCGAACAGGTAACGTAGGCTATCCGGCCTTCCGGCTTGAGCAGGGTTACAGCGCGATCGAGCACCTCCGCCTGCTCCTTCTGACGCTGCTCGAGCGCGCCCGGCCGCATTCGCCATTTGGCGTCGGGGTTACGCCGCCAGGCTCCGGTGCCCGTGCATGGGGCGTCGATAAGAACGAGGTCCATGCGCCCCGA
>DASSSM010000035.1:0-5174 GCA_035708425.1 Pseudolabrys sp. | reverse complement strand
GAGCGAAGTGCATGGGAAATGCTCGACCGCATCAAGGTGCCACTCTACTCAAGCGGCGTCTGGGCAAAGATGCAGCTGCATACGCGGGGCAATATTGACGGCTACCTGCGCGCGGCCGGGCCTAAAAAGCTTCGCATGTCGGGCGTACCGAATGCCTGGGCAGCCGCCGCGGAATTCTCCAGCGTCGATTTTCATAAGAACGTACTGCTGCCGTTCTACGACCACTATCTCAAGGGCAAGCAGACCGACTATCTCGCGCGCCCGAACGTCGAATATGCGGTACGCGGCGCAAATCTTGTGCGCAAGGCCGACACCTGGCCCCCGCCGGGCACGCGTTATGCGCGCTGGTTTCTCAACGCATCGCCGTCCGGCAGTGTGAGCTCGTTGAACGATGGCGGCCTGTCGCAAACCTCGGCCGCTGGCGCGTCTTCAACCACCTACGCTTATCCAAATCCCGGTTGGGTTAGCGGCGTCGTCGGCTTCGGTCCGGCCGGCCCTCCTGGCGGCTTTGATCCGGCGCGCCGTGTCCTCACTTTCACGACGGCGCCGCTCGAAAATGATCTTGAAATTGCCGGGCCGGTCAAACTTGTTCTTTATGCTTCCTCGACGGCGCGCGACACGGATTTTTTCGTCAAGCTGTCGGACCAGTTCCCGCAAGCACCGGAAGATCGCGCAAAGGGTCTCAATCCCTTTACCGACATAGTAACGCGGGGCTGGCTGCGGGCATCGCATCGTGCGCTCGACCCGGCGCGCAGCAGTGACATGGTGCCCTATCACACGCACGTTGATCCGCAGCCGCTGATGCCGGGCGAGATCTACAAATTTGAGATCAGTCTCGAGCCGACGGCCTATCTCATCAAGCAGGGCCACCGCCTGCGGCTGGAGATCGTCAATGGCGACTCACCGGCAACCGAAATCCTGTGGTCGCACTACTACCGGCCTGACAAGATCGGCCAAGACACGATCTGTCACGACGCCGCGCATCCGTCGGAATTGATCCTGCCGGTATCGCAATTTTCCTGACGTGACCCGCTTTCCTCGGGCCCGACGCTCGCATAGCATCGCGGCAGGGGTTGCGGCGAATTGTTAGCACAATAACAAGCGCGGGGAGGAAATCATGGCGGAAGTCGTCCAGGTGTCGCGTCTGCTTGATCAACGCGGACTGAGCTCGTTCCACTACAGCTTGATTTTCTGGTGTGTGCTGCTGTCGTTGATCGACGGTTACGATATTGCCGCCATTGCTTTTGCTGCGCCGCATCTGGTCCGCGAGTGGGGATTGAAGCCCGGCCAGCTCGGCCCGGTCTTCAGCGCCAGCCTGGTCGGAATTCTTTTCGGCTCCGCTTTGTTCGGATGGATCGGCGACCGCTACGGCCGCAAGATCGCGCTGATTTCCGCGAACTTGCTGTTTGGCGTGTTTACGTTCGCCGCGGCCTATTCGACCAACCTCGAGCAGATGTTCTGGCTGCGCCTGCTTGCCGGCCTCGGCATCGGCGGCGTGATTCCGAATATCGTTGCGATCAATACCGAATCGGCGCCACGAAAATACAAAGCGACGCTGGCGCTGATCGCCGTCGGTTTCGTGCCGCTCGGCGGCGCTATTCCCGGCGTCGTCGCCGCCACGCTCGTGCCGACGTATGGCTGGCAGATCCTGTTCACGATCGGCGGCATTGTGCCGATCGTGCTTGCGGTGATCGGCCTGTTCACCTTGCCGGAATCGATCAAGTTCATGGCGTTGCACGAAAATCAGCGCACGAAGATGGAGAAGACCATCGCGGCGCTCGATCCGAGCTTCAAGGTGCCGGCCAACGCGACATTCATCATCGAGGACGAGCAGCAATTCCCCGGCTTCAATCCGGCCCACCTTTTCCGCCAGGGGCTGTGGCTGATCACGCCACTGCTATGGCTGCTCTTTGCCCTCAATTTGATGGGCTATTTCTTCCTGCTGTCCTGGACGCCGACCTTGATGGCGGTGCTGAAGTTGCCACCCTCCGTGGGCGCGCTCGCGGGTGCCATGATCCAGGTCGGCGGCACGGTGGGCGCGCTTGCGATGGCGCGCTGGTTCGAGCGCCGCCGGTTTTTTGCCATCGCCATTGTCTTTGTGATCGCGGTGCCGATCGTTGCTTCGATCGGTTTTGCCGGCACCACATCGACGACGGCGCTCGCGATTGCGGCGTTCTTTGCGGGCTTCTGCGTGCTCGGCATCCAGACCGGCATCAACGTCGCCGGTGCGCTGGTCTATCCGACCTCGCTCCGCGCCAACGGCTCGGGCTGGCAGCTGGGCATCGGCCGCATCGGCTCGATCATCGGGCCGCTGGTCGGCGCCTTGTTCGTCGGCCTACCGGTCGAGAGGCTCTATATGTGGTCGTCGCTGCCATTTGCGGTCGGCGCGGTGGTTTGCTTCGCCATCTGGAAGCTCAACGAAACGCGTCTGCGGGCGCATCCTGAGCTGCGGGCGGCGCAGGCGCCCGCGTAGCGTCAGAACGGTTCGTAGCCACGCAAAGCGGGGATGACCTTCTCGCCGAACAGGCGGATCGAGCGCATCAGCTCGGGCTCGGGCAGGTCCGAGAAGTTGAACTCGCCCATGAAGACGTTGAACAGGCCTGACTCGGCCGCGGCACGGATTTTTTCCGCCACCGTCTTCGGCGAGCCGATGAAGACCAGCTCGTGCTTCATGAGATAGTCCGCGTCGAAGAGATTGGCCATGATCTCGGAGGCGCCAGGCTCGCCGCGGCCGATGAATTTCTTCGAATGCTCGCGAGCGCGTTGCTCGAAGGTTTCGCCGAGCTTTGGCGGCGGCAGAAATCCCTCGTAGGCCCGCGCGGCCCGCGCCAATGCGACGTCGAGCGCTTTCTGGTCGGATTCGTCGACATAGACAATCGTGCAATACGCGATCTTGGGCGGCTGCCGGTGACCGGCGGCCGCCCAGTCCGCGAGGAACTTGCGATAGCGCGGCGCGGCATCGGCGCGCGGATAGACCAGAAAATATCCCGGGTTGATTCCGTTCCGCGCGCAGAACTCGAGCGTCTGCGGATCGCGGCTCATCATCCAGAGCGGGGGGTGTGGTTTCTGCACCGGCTGCACTGCCAGCACAGCGCTGTCGGTGCGATGAACCTCGCCCTGGAAGGAGAAAGGCTGCGTTTCGCCATAGGCCGCCCGCAGGTACTCGACGAATTCAAGCGTGGGCGATTTGCGCAGGTTGTAGTCGAAGCCGAACGGCTTGAAATACTCAGCGTTGATGCCGGGGACGAGGCCGAGCTCCATGCGACCGCCGATTATCTGGTCGACGAGCGCGATCTCCTCCGCCAGCCGCAGCGGGTGGTAGAGCGGCACGATGTAGCCCATCGAGCCGACGCGGATCTTGCGGGTGCGCGCGGCCGCGCCGACGATGTAGACGCTGGGCGATGAAATCCAGCTCTCGTCGGGACGGAAATGATGCTCGACGCAGAAGGAATAGTCGTAACCAAGCCCGTCGCACACTTGAAGCTCGCGCCATAATTCCTCGTAGCGCTGGTGCGGGGTCATGCCTGGCTTGCCCCAGACATGCGAGAAATGGGCAAACTTCACTCTGTGCTCTCCAAGGCTTTCCGGCCCTTCAAACGGACGCCGGTCGTGTCTATCTTTCCTACAGTGGAGGAGGCCGCCATGGACGACAAGACCCGCACCGAACTTGAAGCCGCGGTCTACCGGCGGCTCGTCGAGCACCTGAGATCGCGCACCGACGTGCAGAACATCGACATGATGAATCTCGCAGGTTTCTGCCGCAATTGCCTGTCGAACTGGATGAAGGAAGCCGCGGACGAAAAGGGCCTCGCGATGAGCAAGGACCAGAGCCGCGAGATCGTGTACGGCATGCCGTACGACGAATGGCGCAAGAAATTCCAGAAAGAGGCTTCAGCCGAGCAAAAAGCCGCATTCGAAAAGTCCAGCCCTCGCCATTCGTAGTCACCGTCGGCTTGTGAACAGCGTGGATGACGGCGTCCGCGCCTTGACCTGAGGTCGTTCAACTCAGAAAGCTTCCTGGCAGACGGCAGGTATCGTCTGCCGTGCGTAGTCAAGGAGACGTCGATGCCTGCAGCCGCGGCCGAAAAAGAACAACCGGCAACCCGCTTCGCCAAGGATCAATTGAAAGCTTTCGTCGAGCGCATCGAGCGCCTCGAGGAAGAGAAAAAGGCCACCTCCGACGACATTCGCGACGTGTACGCCGAGGCGAAAGGCACGGGCTTCGATACCAAGGCCCTGCGCACGATCGTGCGCCTGCGCAAGCTCGACACCGACGAGCGCCGCGAGCAGCAGGAGGTGCTGGACACCTACCTGCACGCCTTGGGGATGGCGAACTAGGCCGTACTTGTTCGAGATTGAATCACTACGAGCTCGCTTCACCTCTCCCATAGGGAGAGGTCGACGCGCGAAGCGCGTCGGGTGAGGGGTTACAAACCATCGAGAATCATGACCCCACCCCAGCCCTCTCCCCGACGGGGAAAGGGAGCAGGTTGTGCGAGCGGCAACCGCTTCAGTCTAAATCAGCCATGTTCCAAAAAATCAGCGCAGCGACGCTGTCGTCTGCGATGAGAATGCGGCTGCGGCCGATTGCGTGCCGAACGTCATCGTGGCCACGAAGACCACTGCCGGGCCGCCGAAGTGCGTTGCCACCAGCCCGAACTGCGGGTCGGTCGAGAAGGTCATAGCGACCGACATGGATGGCTTGCGCAGCAGCTCCTGCAACGACCGCATATCGCTGGCGCCAATCCGCGTCGTCGTCATGTGGCTGCTGAAGCTCGGTGTGAGCATTGCGGCGCGCAGCCAAAGGTCATCTTTGTGCCGACTGCTCCCTGCACCTGCGGCGTCAAGCGGCTTCGCCACCACGGTTGTGTTGCCCTGCGCGGGCATGACGGCCGCTTCCTTCGGCGTCGGCGACACTGGCGACGACACGTGCGATCCCATCGGACGTGCGTGGATCCGTGCCGGCGGTTCCGTCTCGGACGCGTAGGCAAGCGCGGTGCCGCCGGTCGCAGCCGGTTCGGCGCTCACAGTCTTATATGAATCTCCAGTCAGCGCCGCCGGCAGATTTGCGGCGGGCTGCACGGGTCCGCGCCAATATCCGCGGTTGTCGAAAAGGTTGCTGCCGAGCGACGCTGTCACGAATGTCTGCTTCGGAACCGTTGGCGCCGTGGACG
>DASSSM010000034.1:0-4079 GCA_035708425.1 Pseudolabrys sp. | reverse complement strand
TTGAATACGATTTCGCTCAGCCGATCTGGATCTTGGTGTCGGAAACAAACTTGTAAGGCGGCAGCGCCAGATTTTTCGGTGCCGGGCCGCTCCGGATACGTCCCGAGGTATCGTAGACCGAGCCGTGGCACGGGCAGAACCAGCCGCCATATTCGCCCTGATGCGCGAGCGGGATACAGCCGAGATGCGTGCAGATGCCGATGACCACGAGCCACTGGTCATGGCCCTGCTTCACGCGCGCCGAGTCCGGCTCCGGATCGGGCAGGTTCGCTACATTGACCTTCTCCGCCTCCTCGATCTCCTTCTTCGTGCGATGGAAGATGAAGATCGGCTTCGAGCGCCAGAATACCTTAATGATCTGTCCGTCGGCGATCGGGGCGAGATCGACGTCGATCGGTGCACCGGCCGCGATGGTCGATGCGTCCGGATTCATCTGCGCGATGAGCGGAACGAGAACCGCCGCAGCTCCCACAGCGCCGACGGCGCCTGTGGCGATATAAAGAAAGTCGCGGCGCGTGTGCTCCGCCGAAGACACGGTCGTCACGTCTTTAGCCCTCTCCTCCGGTGGCTTGTTCATCCCGCCCGAGGCTGGAACCCGGGACCGAAGTCCGAAGGGCGGCGGGGCGGACCGGTTGCGGCAGCCCTGGAAAAGGCAGGGCAGCGCGTCGGCGGGGTTCTATTGGCACCCTTGCCGTAAGAGCGCAAGCCCGCAAAAGCGCGCCCAGCAAAAGTGGACACCGGTTTTGCGTCCAGGCGCTGCTTTAAATGTTATATTATGCGCGCAATCCGCGCCCGCGCCGCGAGGATTAGTCGCATAAATCATTTGTCTACAGCGGCTTCGTGCCGGCCAACGAGGATGCCCGGCCCACAATGCGGATCGCGCTTTACGAACCGGATATCCCCCAGAACACCGGGACGATTCTCCGGCTGTGCGCCTGCCTGGGCATCGAGGCGCACATTATAGAGCCGAGCGGATTTCCCGTGACCGATCGCGCCTTCCGCCGCGCCGGGATGGACTATATCGACAGCGTCAGTATTGCCCGTCATGGCTCCTTTGCGGCCTTCGATGAGTGGCGGCGGCGCGAGCGGCTTCAGCTCGTCCTTCTGACCACGGCGGCGGAGCGCTCTTATCTCGATCATGCATTCACCGCAGACCAGGTCCTGTTGTTCGGCCGGGAGAGCGCCGGCGTTCCGGCTGCCGTCCATGAGAGGGCCGACATCCGCCTGCGCATTCCCATGCAGTCCGGCATGCGATCGCTCAATATTGCGGTGGCGGCGGCAATGGTGGCCGGAGAGGCCTTGCGGCAGACGCGGGATTTTGCGCGATGATAGGATTGTCCGAACGAGTTAATGAGAAAATGAATCACTCCGCACTCGATACCCGCAAGGCCAAGGCGCGCGTCTGGTTCGAGGCGCTGCGCGACGATATCTGTGCCGCGCTCGAGAGGCTAGAAGATACGCTGCCGGCGAATGCGCCGTTCGCCGAACGCAAGGCTGGCCGCTTTGTCCGTACCCCCTGGCAGCGCACCGATCAAAGCGGTGCGCCCGGCGGCGGCGGCGTGATGGCGATGATGCACGGCCGCGTCTTCGAGAAAGTCGGGGTGCATTGCTCGACCGTGCACGGCGAATTCCCGCCGGAATTCCGCAAGGAAATACCGGGCGCCGAGAAGGATCCACGTTTCTGGGCCTCCGGCATTTCGCTGATCGCGCATCCGCATAATCCGAACGTGCCGGCAGTCCACATGAACACGCGGTTCGTCGTGACCAGCAAGGCGTGGTTCGGCGGAGGCGCCGATCTCACGCCCGTACTGGACAAGCGCCGCGTTCACAACGATCCGGACAGCATCGCCTTCCATGCCGCGATGAAGACCGCATGTGACTCGCATGCGGAGATCGCGCCGTACGACAAATACCGGAAATGGTGCGACGAATACTTCTTCCTCAAGCACCGTAATGAGCCACGCGGAATCGGCGGCATCTTCTACGACTATCTGGAAACCGACTGGGACGAAACCTTCGCCTTCACGCAGGATGTCGGCCGCGCTTTCCTGCGCGTCTATCCAACCCTGGTGCGGAAAAACTTTGCGCAGCCGTGGACAGACGCCGAGCGCGAGGAGCAGCTGATCCGGCGCGGCCGCTATGTGGAATTCAACCTGCTCTACGATCGCGGCACGATCTTCGGGCTGCGCACCGGCGGCAATGTCGAGTCGATCCTGTCCTCGATGCCACCGGTCGTGAAGTGGCCGTGAGCTTCGTCGAAGCGCGTTAGCGCAACGCGCCGTAAACCAGAAATACGCCGCCAAACAGCACCACGGCATCGAGGATCGCCGTGTGCACATGCACCGGCATGCGCTCGACAAAAGCCTTGGCCAGGAAGGCCCCGGGCAATGCCACGATCCCGATCAAAAGCGCAAAAGCCAGCACCTGCGCAGTGATCACACCGACCAGCCCGAAAACGGAAATTTTCACGATCCCGATCACTATGGAAATTGCGGCATCGGTGGCGATGACACCCGCCCCTTCGACGCCGGCCGCCATCAGCAGCGACAGCAGGATCACACCCGAGCCGGCCGTGCCGCCCACCACCAGGCCATAGCCGAACGAACCCAGCCCGAGGCCCGCGTCGCCGACCTTGAAGCCGTGATGGCGCAGGAGCCGCCGCAACGGCACGCTCGCGATCAGCATGCCGCCGATCACCAGCGCCGCGCCGGCGCTGGAAAGGCGCGTATAACCCCACGCGCCGAGCACGCATGTCGGCACCGATGCCGCGAGCACGATCGCGGTACGGCGCCAGTCGGCATATTTCAGAAATGCAAAGACCCGGCTGGAATTTGTGAACAGCGCCGAAATGGCGATGATCGGCACGACCGGCTCAGCGCCAACCAATGGCACCAGCACAAGCGGCATCAGCGCGCCGGTCCCATAACCGGACACGCCGCCGATGATGGAGGCAAACAAGGCCACTGCCGCAACCGGGACCAATTGCCAGAAAGAAATGTCGGCAAAGCCGGAGACGACATTCATGAACCGGCCGCGCTCTTCGCGGCGGCATCGGCAATTCCATCCAGCGCGCGTCGCTCGTGCGTAAATCCCGCTGCGATCCACGCACGCTCGGCCGCGGCAAGCGCTGCTCCCAGCGCCGGCCCTTGCGCCACGCCACGCTTCATGAAATCCGCCCCTTTCAACGGAAATTCTGGTGCCCTCCAACGCTGCGGAAGCGTCGCAAGCTCGTGCCATTTTGCATCGTGGGCGTTGGCCTCGGCCCGGGCCCATCCGAGCAGCGCATGATCGGTGAAGTGTTGCGCATTGAGGCGGTAGAGCAGCGCCTTTGCCGCGTTCTCGCCGAATGCAGGCGAAATCCGCCGCCAGCCCTCGGCCATTGACGCCAATCGCTCGTGCTCATTGTTCGCGAGCCGCAACCGTTGCCATAGCCGTTCGGCATCTTCGGCAATAACGACGCCGAGCGCTCCCAGGCGGCGCACCGCGTCGGGCGTCGCTCCAATTGCCGCCTCAACCTTTGCCACGTTTTCGAAATCAGCGAGATAAGGCACACCGCCGAGCACAAGCAGCAGCAGCCCGGCATGCGCCATGACGGCAAGGGTGGCCGTCGCGTGGGGAGCCACCAGCAGCTTCAGAAGCTCCATGCGCACTCGCTCGCGCGACAACTGATCGAGACCTTTCCGCGCGGCGATACAGGCAGCCAGGCCGGCGGCGTCGGGATGGCCGGTGCCATAGGCGGCGTGAAAGCGGAAGAACCGCAAAATACGCAAGTAGTCTTCCTCGATGCGTTTTGCCGGGTCGCCAATGAACCGCACGCGGCGATGAGCAAGATCGTCGAGGCCGCCGGCATAATCGTAGACGGTGCCATCGCGCGTCACGGAGAGCGCATTGATCGTGAAGTCGCGCCGTTCGGCATCGGCTTTCCAGTCGCGGCCAAATTCGACCTTGGCATGCCGGCCAAATGTTTCGACGTCCTTGCGCAGCGTCGTTACCTCGAAAGGATGCTTGTCGATCACGACGGTCACCGTGCCGTGCTCGATGCCGGTCGGAACGGCCTTGAAGCCCGCCGCGGTCACGCG
>DASSSM010000033.1:0-12926 GCA_035708425.1 Pseudolabrys sp. | reverse complement strand
CGCCGCCGCGCGACGCGCGGACTGATCGCGAACAAGTCTAGGAATTGGTGGGAGGCTGACGAGCGACCCGAACCGCGCTCGTTAGGGCTGCTTCCTTCCGGACCTGACCCGGTTGGCGAGTGGCTCGTCCACCGCCAACCTCCCGAAGTCTATATCGGGCCAATAAACCGGGAAAGCAAGCAGCGGGGCGGCGTCTCTGCTAGCTTTCCTCCGAAAGAATCGTGCGGATTTGTCCAATGGATTCAGGGCTTACCAAGGGCTGGTCGCTGCATCCGCAGCTCGCGCAAGACACGGTTCCGGTCGGCGACCTGCCGCTTGCCCGCGCGCTGCTGACGAACGACGCCAACTACCCGTGGCTGATCCTGGTGCCGCGTCTGCCCGGCCTCGTCGAGCTCATAGATCTTGAGGAAACCGCGCAAGTGCAGCTCCTCTGCGAAATTGCCGCAACGGCGCGCGCGCTGAAAGGCATCACTCAGTGTGACAAGCTCAACATTGCTGCGCTCGGAAATCAGGTGCCGCAATTACATGTGCACGTGATCGCGCGCCGCCATACCGATGCCGCATGGCCCAAGCCGATCTGGGGAGTTGCACCGCCGCTCCCCTATGAAAAAGCGCAACAGCACGCGTTTCTCGAGTCTCTGCGGCAATCGCTCAAGTCTCAAGGCCTCACCGCCATGGACCGGTAGTTCCGGTTCTGCGAGAAACCGGCATGGCCGCGCCCCCCTCCCGCATCCTGATCATCTCGCTGCGCCGCATCGGCGACTTGCTGCTGACGACGCCGGTGATCCGCAGCGTCCGCCGCGCTTGGCCGGAGTCGGAGATCGACGTGCTGGTGTTCGATGGCACCGCGGGCATTATTGCCGGCAACCCGGACATCGACCGTATTTTTACGATGCCGCAGAGGCCGACGGCGGCGGAAAGCCTGCGACTGATCGGGCGCCTTTGGCGCTCTTACGATGTTGCGGTATCCACGCAAAGTGGAGACCGTCCGACGGTTTTTGCTTTCGCCGCCGGCCGGTGGCGCGTCGGAGTAACGACGGACACCGATCCGTGGCTCGCACGCGCGCTCAAGCGCATTGCACTGCATCGGGCCGTCCCCGCGGCGGAGAAGCTTCACCGCGTCGAGCAAAATCTTCGGCTTGCCGATGCCCTCGACATTCCGCGCATTCCCGAGCTGGTTTGTCCCGCAGCAGCGCAAGCCACGCCCGTTGCAACCAACGGCAAATACGCCGTCATCCACGCCGCGCCAATGTTCGCCTACAAGGAATGGACGCCGGATGGATGGCGCGCAGTCGCTGCGGGTCTTGCGAAGCGCAGTCTCTCGATCGTTGCGATCGGCGGCCCCGGCGAAGCGGAGCGCCGTTATCTTGAAAATGTCTGGCGTGGTGTCTGCGAATTCCATCAGTTGGAGTGGCCGCAGACGATGAAGCTGCTTTCGGATGCGCGAATCTATATCGGACCCGACACATCGACGACGCATCTTGCCGCCGCAGCCGGATGCCCGACGGTCGCCTTGTTCGGGCCCATGGATCCGCGCGTCTGGGGACCATGGCCGGTTGGCGGACTCGCGGCACCATGGCTCGCAAGCGGCACCATCCAGAACCAGGGTAATGTCTGGATCGTGCAGAACCCCCTGCCGTGCATGCCCTGCACCTTCGAGGGCTGCGAACGCAACATCCGCAGCCGCAGCGCTTGTCTCGACGAGCTCAAGCCCGAGCAGGTGATAACGGCCATCGATCGGGCGCTCGCCTGAAACCGCATCGGACGGCGCATTGCGCAGCGCGTGGCCGCATGCGAATTTGAGCGACGCATGTCATCACGCCTCGGCCCTAAACCGCGTCTGGGATACACGAACAGCCGTATCGAGCGCGCGGCGGAACTGCGCACAGATGCCCCCGCCATCGCCGCGCTGACGAAGCACCCCGGCGCAGGAACATATGTGATTGGCGGCGAATGGATCGTGGCGAAGAAAAGTTCGCCCGTCAGCGAGCCGCTATTCACGCTGGCCGAAGCGCACGAGCTCGGCCCGGCTGCCGAAACGATCTTTCTTGGCCTGGTTGATGGCGCGCCGCGTTTTGGCCACGGGCTTTCACTTCCATCAGCCGAGGCGCTGAAAAGCCGCGGCGATCTGTTGGTAACGGACCTGCGGTCGATCGCCGTGCAGGGGCTCGTTGCCGCCGAGGACCTGCCGCCGATCGCCGAAGCGAAGGCCATCCTTCATTGGCATGCGCGCCACCGTTTTTGCCCCAATTGTGGGGCTGCGACACGGCTCGTCTGCGGCGGCTGGCGGCGCGACTGCCCGCAGTGCAAGGCCGAGCATTTTCCGCGCACCGATCCCGTGGTGATCATGCTGGCAATCGACGGCAACCGCTGCCTGCTTGGCCGCAGCCCGCGCTTCGTGCCGACGATGTGGTCGTGCCTTGCCGGCTTCATGGAGCCGGGCGAGTCGATCGAAGATGCGGTGCACCGGGAAACGCGCGAGGAAGCAGGAATCACCTGCGGGCGCGTCGTCTATTTCGCATCGCAGCCCTGGCCATTCCCGGCGTCGCTGATGATCGGCTGCCACGCCGAGGCCTTGACGCACGAAATCGTCGTCGATCGAGAGGAACTCGAGGACGCCCGCTGGTTTAGCAAGGATGAGATCGGGAGCATGCTGATTCGCAAACATCCACAAGGGCTGACGGCGCCGCCTCCGGTAGCGATCGCGCATCACATCATTCGCGCGTGGGTAGAGGACGAGGTCCGCTTTGACTGAGCCGCGCGAAAAAAATCAGCCCCGAATCCTGTGCGCGGGCGGCGCCGTGCAGGATATCGTCATGCGCGTGGACAAGTTCCCGGACGCCGGCACCAAGGTGCAGGCATCGGAATTTATGATCACGTCCGGCGGCCAAGCCGGAAATGCCGCAGTCGCAATCGCGCGCCTTGGTGGTCGCGTCAGCTTTGCTGGTCCGCTCGGTGCGAAGGACGATGAATTTGCCGGCCGTATTCTTCAAAGCCTGACGCGCGAAAAAATCGATTGCAGCGGGGCCATTCGTGTCGCTGGCGCGACCTCTTCGGTCTCGCTGATCTTGATTGACGCGAACGGAGAGAAAACGATCGCCACACGGCGCGACCAAGGCTTGAGTTCGATAGAACCGGAGCACGCCGAGCGTGAAGTTGCGAATGTCGACGCGGTGCTTCTCGACAATCGCTACCCGAATTTCGCGACCCCGATCTGCAAGGCGGCGCAGGCGCGCGGTATTCCGCGGGTGCTTGACCTCGACAAGGCGGCGCCGCTTGACGATCCGTTGTTACTCGCCTGCAGCCACGTGATCTCCTCGGCGGAGGCATTGCGCGGGACCGCGGGGCTGAACGATCTGCGCGCCGCTCTCACAAAGCTTGGGCAGTCTTTCAAAGGCTTCCTGGCCTTCACCGACGGCTCGGACGGCGTCTACTGGCTTGAAGATGGCGAGGTCCGGCACATGAACGCTTTCAAGGTGAAGGCAATCGACACGCTCGGTGCCGGCGACGTGTTCCACGGCGCTTTCACGTTTCGTTTCGTTGAGACGGGAGACGTGCACGATGCGATGCGATTCGCGGGGGCTGCCGCTGCCATCAAATGCACGCGCTTCGGCGGCCTGATGGGCGCGGCCACCCGCGCCGAGGTCGACGATTTCCTCAAGCAAAATCCGACCTGAGCGTTACCTCTTCGACGGACAGGGAGCGCCGCAGGGCGCGCATGCGCCTGCAAAATCCTCCGGCGACACCGCGCGCCCGCTCGACGGGCTGGACAGGTGGTCGGCCAGAATTGCGCCGACGCCGAGCAGCACGACGATGATGTAAACGAGCCGCACGACGCTACTCCCGCGACAGGCCGAACAGCGGCCGCAGGCGGATACCGATCAGGCAACCCGGCAAAGCGGCGAGAAACCAGATCCAGCCATGCAGCGAGCCGGAGGCGATGCCACCAACAAAAGCGCCGATGTTGCAGCCAAAACCGATGCGGGCGCCCCACCCCATCAGCAATCCGCCAATTCCGGCGGCGAGCAATGATTTGGCGGGCGGCCAGCCGGCACGCGCGAACGGCTTCGACGCCGCGGCCGCCGCCATAGCGCCGAAAATCATTCCAAAATCCGTAAGACTCGATGTGTCGGACAGGACGGATTCCGCAAGCGCATGCTTGGGGCCCGGCCACTGCCAGAATGCGGAATGGGACAGATCGAAGCCGAACGCCGTCGCGGCTTTCGCGCCCCACACCGTATATCCGAATGTCACGCTCCAGGGGTGGCCTCCGGCCAGAAAGACAGCGACGCACAGCAAACCGATTGCCAGACCGCCGATGATGTAGTTGCGCGATGGCATGAAGCTCGCGCCACGCCGACGCGCAAACGCAATGATCAGCGCCGCCGCAATAGCAATACTCACAAGGGTCGCGATCAGGCCACCCCATGCGCCGAGATAGTCCGATGCCAGGATAGGATCGATGCCGCCAAGCGCAAGAAATGCCGGCAGCGACAGGCTGCCGAATACGCTGCCGAGGACGAAGAACAATAGCGTGACCAGCATGCGCCCCGAGCCGCCGCCGACCGTGTAGAGCGTCCCCGAGCCGCAGCCGTTTGCCAACTGCATGCCGGTACCGAAAACAAACGCGCCGATGACCAGTGACGGCCCGAGCGGGGCGATTGCTCCGCCGTATTTCGGCAGGAGCGCCGCCACCGGCACCACCACGACCGCGCAGACGGCGATCACGATCAGCCCACCGAGAAGCCCTCCTGCTTCACCGCGTGTCAGGAAACGCCGCCACGAGGCGGTGTAACTGAACTCGGCCTTGAGGAATGCAACTCCGAGACCAAAGCCACCGATGATCAAAGCCGCCGAAGTGGGCTGACGATCGAGAAGCACCAGCGCGACCAAGATCGCCGTGGCCGCCAGTGCCAATCCAAAGAAAAGGCGATCCATACCGACGGCCGCGCCCTGATCGGACGCAGCCAAGCTTGCGGTCGTCATTGGAGCTCCGAGACGCAGATCAGGATCCGAGGCCGAGGGCCTTCTTCAGATCGTCCCATTTCGTACGCGAAGATTCAATCGGCCGGCTGTCGTTGCTAGTCCACTCCACCATGGATCCGGCATAAAGCTTGGCGTCCTTTCGGCCGAGGAGTTCGTGGAACACAAACCAATCGGTCGACGCCCAATGGCCAGTATTGCAGTAATTCACGACCGGACCAGCCGGTGCGCTATTGGCAACGACAGCAAGCGCGGCTTTCGGTTTCAGTCGATTGCTCTCGGAATCGTAAAATTCCGCGCTGTCGATATTCAACGCGCCAGGAATTCGGCCATAGGCTTTCGACGCGGGCGCCTTTTCTTTTCCGAGGAAAAATGACGCAGGCCGTGCGTCGACAAGGGTTGCTCCACCCTTCCCTTCGATCGATTCCACATCGGCGGCATCGGCCAGAATGCTCTTGTCGACAGTCGCCGTAAAAATCTTCGGTGACGGCGCATTCGTCCCTGTCTCGAGCGGCAGACCAGCCGTGCGCCAGGCGGCGATGCCACCGTCCAGGATCGAGATATTTTTCACGCCCGCATATTTCAGCGTCCAGTAAGTGCGCGTTGCCGAGCCAAGGTCTAGGACGCTTACGCCTGCGGGCACAACAACGACATGGGTGTCTTCGTCAATGCCGAGATCGCCAATAAGCTTCTCAAGTTCCGGCACGGTTGGGACCATGAACGGCACATTGTTGCGCGTAACCCGCCATCCGGCTTTGTCGTAGTCGCTGTGCACGCTTTTCGGAACATGCCCGGCCGCATAAGCCTGCGCACCGCCGCCATCGAGGGCGGAGCGGATGTCGAGCACAACCAAATCGGTGTCGGCCAGGTGTTCGTTGAGCCATTTCGGGGTCACAAGCGGGTCGGCATGTGCCCCGGCTACTGAAACGGCCATCGCCGCACTGAACAGCATCACTGCGCCGAGCTGGCGAACAGCATTGAAGGGGTTAATTCGGACCAGAGTTTTCATGACACGACTTCACGTTGGATTTGCCGGCGGTTAAGCCGGCCGATGATTTCTATTGAAATAGAATATCTTTCTCTGTAAAGACAACTATGGCGATGAAAAAAGAATAACTTACTCTATGGTACGCGCAGCATAGTAATTTATTCTGTTTTCTGATGAGACCGAAGAATGGATGCCATCGACCGAAAGATCCTCGCCGTCGTGCAAGAAGACGCGTCGCTGTCCGTCGCCGAAATCGGCCAACGGGTCGGCTTGTCATCAACGCCGTGCTGGAAGCGATTGCAGCGACTGGAGGCCGATGGCGTCATCACCCGCCGGGTGGCGATCATCGACCCGGAAAAAGTCGGGCTTGGCATCACGGTTTTCGTCTCGATCGAGACTGGAGACCATTCGCAGGAATGGCTGAAAAACTTCGCCGACACGGTGGGGGCCATGCCGGAAGTGATGGAATTTTACCGGATGGCCGGAGACGTCGATTACATGTTGCGCGTTGTCGTGACCGACATCGCCGGATACGACGCGTTCTACAAAAAACTGATAGCTACCGTGCCGCTGAAGAACGTCACGTCACGGTTTGCGATGGAGCGGATAAAGTCCACAACGGCGCTGCCGCTGGGGGAAGCAAAGTGAGAGCGTCCGAAGCGCCAGCTTCGGCGCGCTTTATTTCAGCGCCATCACTTTGATCGCGGCCGGACCAAGGATGACGATGAACAGCACCGGCAGGAAAAACAGAATCATCGGAACGGTGAGTTTTGGTGGCAATCCTGCGGCTTTCTTTTCGGCTTCCGACATGCGCATGTCCCGGTTTTCCTGCGCCATGACCCTGAGCATCGTGGCAAGCGGAGTGCCGTAGCGCTCCGATTGCTGCAACGCCATGCAGACCGATTTGACCCCGTCCAGATCGATGCGCTTGGCAAGGTTCTCGTAGGCCTGACGCCGATCCGGCAAATACGACAATTCGGCGGTGGTCAACGTGAGCTCTTCGGCCAAAGCGACGGATTGTGTGCCGATTTCGTCACTTACCTTTCTGAAGGCGGCTTCGATCGACATGCCCGACTCGACGCAAATCAGAAGCAGATCGAGCGTGTCGGGGAATGCCCGCCTGATGGACAATTGCCGGCGTTGGATCTTGTTCTTCAGCAACACCAGCGGCAGCTGCATACCGACATAGGCTGCGGCGATACACGCGCCAATCTTGACCATTGTCGGCTGATCGAGTTTGAGAATCACAAACAGATAGAGCAGCGCGAACAGAAAGCACACCACCGGCGTGATCATGCGAAAAAAAAGGTACGTAACGTAGGGCGCCTGACCGCGATACCCGGCCTGGATGAGCTTGAGCCGCGCCTCTTCCTGACCGACCCATTTCGTGAGGTTGAAGCGGTCGACAATGGTCTGGATGTATTGCTTGGGCGTCTGCCGAAGCTTGGTCTTCTGGCCTTCCTGCGCCAACCGTTCGCGTTCGCGCTGACGAATTTTCTCGCGCTCGAGGGCGACCGCGCGCATGCGCTTGTCGAGCGGGTCGACAAATACGAAAGGCATTGCCAGCGTAAGCACGGTTGCGGCCGCGGCGACGCCGGCAAACAGCGCCGTAATGGTCTTTACGTTGAGCGCGTTAATCAGGAACTCGAGCATTGGGCGTTTTTTGCCTGCCTAGAAGTCGAAATTGATCATCTTCTTCATCACGAGCGTGCCTATGACCATCCAGATCGCCGATCCCGCCAGCATGATGTGACCGACCGAATTGGTGAAAAGGAGCGAGATATAGTGAGGGCTCGTCAGATATACCAACGTCATCACCGCGATCGGCAACGCGCCGATAATGGCGGCCGAGGCTTTGGCCTCCTGCGACATCGCTTGGATCTTTGCCTTCATTTTTTTGCGATCGCGCAAGACCTTCGACAGGTTACCGAGTGCCTCGGAGAGATTGCCGCCCGACCTCTGCTGAATCGCGACGACGATTCCGAAGAAATTCGCCTCTGGCAGCGGCGTACGCTCGTATAGCTTGCCGCAGGCCTCGCCGAGCGGCATTCCGATCGCCTGCGTTTCGAGTATGAGCCGGAATTCGGTCTTGATCGGCTCCGGCGCCTCAGATGTGATCATCTTGATGCAGTCGAGCAGCGGCAGACCGGCCTTGATGCCGCGAACGATAACGTCGACGGCATCGGGAAAATGGTCGAGAAATCTCGTCTCGCGGCGTTTTCTGAGATATGACAACAGCCACCGTGGGACGCCAAACGCTCCGGCGAATCCGAGGACGGCCGAAACCAGCAGACCGGCACCCGCAAACGTGCCCAAGGCGAACATCGCGATCCCAACACCCGCGGAGATTATCGCAAACTGGCGCTTCGACCAGGACAGGCCGGCGCGTGCGATGCGCACCGAAAGCGGCACGCTCTTGGTTTTCTTGTGACGGTCATCGAAATCCTTGAGCGTCGACTCAATGGCGTCTCGGCGCGATTTTTGTGGTCCGCGCGCGGCCCGCGTCGTCTGAACTGGTCCCGCGATGCTTTGCATCCGCTGCTCGGCTTTGCGCTCGCCGGAGAGCATTGGATACAGAAAAACATAGACAACGCCGCCGATGGCGGCGGAGGCGAGGAAGAATACGGCAACAATCTGCACAGAGTTCTCCGCCTAGGCCTCGGTGGTGGCCTCTGCCGCGTCGAGCGCCGCAGCCAGATTTTTTTCTTCGCCATAGTAGCGGGCGCGATCCCAGAAACGCGGATGGCCGATGCCGGTCGAGCGATGACGGCCCATGATGTTGCCTTTGGCGTCTTCGCCGGTCAGGTCGTAAACGAAGATGTCCTGGGTGACGATGACGTCGCCTTCCATTCCCATCACTTCGGAGACGTGAGTAATTTTACGTGAGCCGTCGCGCAGGCGCGCAGCCTGAATGACCACATCGACCGAAGCGCAAATCATCTCGCGGATCGTGCGCGATGGAAGCGCAAATCCGCCCATCGTGATCATTGATTCCAAACGTGACAATGCCTCACGCGGGTTGTTGGCGTGGAGCGTGCCCATCGAACCGTCGTGACCCGTGTTCATCGCCTGCAGAAGGTCGAACGCCTCTGGTCCGCGGACTTCGCCGACGATGATCCGTTCCGGACGCATACGCAGGCAGTTGCGCACGAGGTCACGCATCGTGACCTGACCTTCGCCTTCAAGATTCGGCGGGCGCGTTTCCAGCCGTACAACGTGTGGCTGCTGCAATTGCAATTCCGCGGCGTCCTCGCACGTGATGATGCGTTCGTCGTCGTCGATGAACTGCGTCAGGCAGTTCAGCAGCGTGGTCTTGCCGGAGCCGGTGCCGCCCGAGACCAGTGTGTTGATGCGGCTGCGCCCGATGATCCGCAGAATCTCGGCGCCCTGCGGCGTAATCGTGCCGAACCTGACAAGTTGATCGAGAGTGAGCTTGTCCTTTTTGAATTTTCGGATTGTGAGTGCCGGTCCGTCGATCGCAAGCGGGGGAACAATCGTGTTGACGCGCGAACCATCCGGCAAGCGGGCGTCACAGATCGGCGAGGATTCGTCAACTCGCCGGCCAATCTGGCTGACGATTCGCTGACAGATGTTCAGCAGCTGCTGATTGTCACGAAAGCGAATGGCGGTCTTCTGGATCTTTCCCTGGACTTCGATGTAGACCGTGCCGGCTCCATTGACCATGATGTCGGCGATGTCGTCGCGCGCAAGCAGCGGCTCAAGAGGGCCGAAGCCAAGGACGTCGTTGCAGATATCGTCGAGCAGGTCCTCCTGCTCCGAGATCGACATCACGATGCTCTTGATCGCGATGATCTCGTTGACGATGTCGCGGATTTCCTCGCGCGCGGATTCAACATCGAGCCGGGCTAGCTGCGCCAGGTCGATCGCCTCGATCAGCGCGCCGAAAATGGTGGTTTTGGTGGCGTAATACGCTTCCGACCGCCGCGTATCGACGGCAGTCGGGGCGGGAGTGGGCGCCCGCGGCGCAATCGGCGGCGAGACGATCGGCGCTCCCAGCCCGTCAGAGGGGAACGGCGTGCGCCCGGTTTCGACGGGAGCCGCCGGCGCGGCCTTTGGAGCCTCGCTGGACGGAAGCGGCGCCGGCGCTACCGACGCAGGCGGTCCGACGACACGGGCTTCTGAAGTTGCGCTTCGCTTACCGAACAAGGCGAGTTACTCCCGACGAATTTCAGCCTTTGCGTTTCACGATCTTCGAGAGCAAAGGCGGCAGCAGGCCACGGCGAGGCTTTTTGACTTCACCGCGCCCGGTAAGCGCCTGGGCGATCTCGCGAAAGATCTCCGCGGTCTTGTGACGGGCCGACACTTCCCCGATCATTTGACCGTTGTTGGCGGCCGGCCCAAACAGCTGGGGCTCGAACGGAATGACCGCGAGCGGACTTGTTTCAAGCGCCTTTGCAAAGTCGGCTGGGGAGATTTCCGGGCGCTTGGGAACGCCGACCTGATTGAGGCAGTAGCGAGGATGATGATCGTTCGGCCGCGACGCGCGCAGCAGATCGATAAGATTTTTTGCGTTGCGCAAGTTGGCCAGATCTGGTCCGGCAACAACGAGAATTTCATCCGCACTCACAAGCAGACGCCTTGTCCAGCCGGCCCATTGATGAGGAACGTCGAGAACGACGCACGGGATGGTCGCACGCAGCGAATCCAGTATCGAATCGAAGGCTTCCGCACCGAAGTCATAGACCCGCTCAAGGGTTGCCGGCGCCGCCAGCAGGCTGAGATGGTCCGTGCACTTCGACAACAGACGGTCGACAAACGCAGTGTCGACTCGATCGGGAGAGAAAACGGCGTCGGCGATACCCTGGGGCGGGTCTTGGTTGTAGTCGAGACCGGCTGTGCCGAAGGGCAGATCGAGATCTGCAACCACCGACTCGATTGAGAGATCGCGTCCGATTGCCCATGCCACATTGTGCGCTACGGTGGACGCGCCTACGCCGCCCTTGGCCCCCACAATCGCGACGATGCGCCCAACGGGCTTGGCGTCTGGGGCCGAATATAGATGGCAGACTGCTCTGACCACGTCGATGGTGTTGACCGGCGTCATCAAATATTCGCTCACGCCGCGCCGTGTCAGTTCTCGATACAACATCACGTCATTGACGCGACCCATCACGATCACGCGCGTCGCGGCGTCGCAGACTTCCGCCAGTTGGTCGAGTCCGCCGAGAATGTCGGTAGCGCGCGCATCCGTTTCAATCAGGATGACGTTCGGCGTAGGCGAGTTGCGGAAAGCCTCGATTGCCGCACCAATGCCGCCCATCTGGATTTTGACATGGGCCTTGCCAAGACGCCGATCTTCACTCGCGGCCTGGACGGCGGCTGCGCTTTCGACCGTCTCGCAGAAGGCCTGCACCGATATACGCGGCGCTGGCGCTATATGTGCTTCGGCCGCTGCACTGGAGGCTGGCGGCGCCGAAGTATTGTCTGCGACTGCAGCTTGCTGAGCGTGCTTTATCATTTTCCTATTTCGCTGATTTTTCCGGTCTCGTAGCCGGAGTAGGCGCCCGACGGATTCGTGCCCTTTGTGTACTTGTCGAGCACGACCGAACGGCGCGGTGCGAATGTCGGGACCTCGCCGCGCGGCTGCACCAGATCGGCAGGGTTGTCGACCATCGCAGCAAGGTTGCGCTGCGAGGCGCAGCCTAGATTCCAGAACGGCTGGTTTTCGGCATTTCCCGATTCCCAGGTAGGACCGAGATCCCTTGGCCATTCTCCACAAGGCCCTGCGTCGGCAATCAACTTCGTATAGTTCAGCCGGATGCTGGCGAGCGACGTTTTCGGCGGATGGTAGGTGCGCACGTAGATCGCGTTTGCTGGCACGCCGACGGCGGCAAAAATCGAACGGATCTCGCGCGTCGCATCAGAGGCGGCATGATCGGTCGGGCCGCCCTTTGGAACCTCGATGCTGATTCCGCTGCCGGCTTCCTTGCGCCAGGCCTGGGCAAAGGAAGCGACATCGGCGCGCTGGCTCGGGGTCAGTCCACCGCGGTTGCGGCCCAGCAGGATATCGATGTTCTGCGCGCCTTCGCGCACCACGATCGGGTGGCGTTGCCGGTAATCGGTCGGATACTCCTTTATGGCGACTTCGGTCTGGTAACAGCCGGCCAATGTAACGGCAAAGCAGGTTGCCATCAGCGCCCGAAGCACCGTTTTGCTGCCGCTTTTAGCCGACGCCCTTGTAATAGCCTTCATCAACCATTCCCCCACTCAATCGAGGATGAATCCGTATTTGCCGTGGTAGTTGTTGCCGCGCAGCGTGTCGGATTTGCCCGCAACGCCGTAAATGCGATTGAGGCTGCCAAGGAAAATGGTTTGCGGATCGGTCGGATCAGCAAAACCGTCGTCCGGCTTCGACAGCTGTTTCTGCGCCACAGCACGCACCACATAGGGCGTAACAATCACCATCAGCTCGGACTGGTGATTGACGTAGTCGCGGCTTCTGAACAAGGTGCCGAGCACCGGTACCTGTTGAAGCCCAGGCAGGCCGTTGATCGCCTGCTTCGTCTGCTCCTGAATCATCCCGGCCATCGCGAGGGAACCGCCCGACGGAATCTCGACCACCGTGTCGGCGCGGCGCGTCTGGATCGACGGGACGGTCAGCGAGCTGGCAGAACCCGTGACCTGCAGGGTCATCGCATTTTCCGTCGAGAGGTCTGACACTTCCGTCATGACCTTCAGGCTGATGCGGCCTTCCGACAGCACGACGGGAGTGAACACCAGGCTGACGCCGAATTTCTTGAATGTGATCTGAGGCTGACAGATCGGTGGTGAACGAGTCGTGTCGCACGACAGACCGTTCGGGATCGGGAATTCGCCGCCGGCAATGAATGTTGCCGTCTCTCCGGAAATCGCGGTCAGGTTGGGCTCGGCCAGCGTGCGGATGACCCCCGCGCGTTCCATGGCACGCAGCGTCGCGTTAACGCTAGGGAAGTTG
>DASSSM010000032.1:0-7206 GCA_035708425.1 Pseudolabrys sp. | reverse complement strand
ACAAGATGGGGCTGCCCGGCTCGCAGGTGCTCAAGCTCACGCTCGAGGAGGCCGAGAAGCTCGGCTACAAGTGGCCGGTGCGCTACACAATCAAGTAAGCTGGCGCTTCGCGACGGGCGGCGGCGCGTCGGTCGCCCGCCTATTTTGCCTTCGGGGAACGGCACGTGCTTGAAAAATTGAATGCCTCGGTCGTGCGCGCGCTGCTAGCAGCCGCGGCGATAATCATCTTCCTGCTCGGATTTCTGGTCTGCGCTGACATATTCGGACGCGCCATCTTTAATTCACCAGTCAAAGGCACGCCGGAGATGGTATCGATGTCGATCGTCATAATTTGCTTTCTCCTCGCCGGATATTCCGTGCAGAGCGGGAGCATGATCTACACCGACGTGTTCTCCTCGATGTTCGGAGTTCGCGGCCGCGCTCTGGCCCAACTTCTGTCGGCGGTGCTCGGAATTCTGTTCTTCGGTCTCATTATCTGGGGCAGCTACGAGCCGATGCTGCACGCCTGGTTCAGCGGCGAATATGAAGGCGAAGGGGCATTGCGAGTCCCTGCCTGGCCTGCCCGTGTCGTCGTCGTGGTCGGATCTATTCTCGTGGTCGCCAGTTACGGATTGCGCGCGCTGCGCGCCGCCCGATCTTTTGTCACTGGCAAGCCTGACAACGTCGTGACGCCGACCGCGTCCACCCACATTTAGGAACCGCATCATGCTCGGTCATTTCGACATGATCGCGATCATCATCGTCCTCCTCGGCATCGTATTTGCGGGGGTGCACATCGCTATCGCGCTGGGCATTACGGCAGCACTCGGCCTCTATCTGATGACCGGCGAACTCGAGGTGGTGCGCACCTTCGTCGCCAACACGGCCTATGAGGCGCTGCGCGACTACGTCTTCGCCGTGATTCCGCTGTTCATGCTGATGGGCGACTTTTTGGCGAAATGCGGTGCCGCGCGCGACCTCTATGCACTTGGAAACCGCGCCAGCCGGTGGCTTCCCGGCCGGCTTGCCGCCGCAACTATCGTGGCCAATGCCCTGTTCGGATTCGTCACCGGCGTCAGTATCGCCGCCGCTGCCGCATTCTCGCGTATCGCCTACCCTGAAATGCGGCGCTTCGGCTATCGCCGCGATTTCGCACTGGGCTGCGTGGCCGGCAGCGCCTGCCTTGGCATGTTGATACCGCCGTCGGTCCTAATGATCGTCTGGTGCGTGCTGACCGAGTTGTCGATCGGCAAGCTATTCCTTGCCGGCGTGATCCCCGGCCTGCTCGCCGCCGCCGGCATGGTCGCCTACGTGGTGGTCGCGGCGAAGCTCAAGCCGGAACTGGTCGGCGAAACACATGCCTCGCGACTGGCCGCACGTCCGCTGGGCGCAGATGTGAGCGGCGCTCGCATTGCTCCACCAGCTGACCAGGAGGAGTCGTTCCGTGCCATGCTGGCCAGCACATTGCTGGTCATTCTCCTCATCCTTGCCACATTGGGGGCGATCTGGCTCGGCCTGTGTACCCCGACCGAAGGTGCAGGTGTCGGCGCCGTCGGCGCTCTCATTCTGGCGGTCGTCAAAGGAATCAAGCCGCGTGAAGTTTGGCAGGTTGTGCTCGACGTTGGGCGCACGTCGGGTCCGCTGCTGTTGTTGCTGTTCTGTGCCCAATTGTATTCGCGCGTGCTGTCGATGACCGGCTTTACAGAAGCCGCCAAAATCTTCTTGCTCGGCACGGGACTCGGCCCTTGGGGCATTCTACTCGTGATGGTGGCGATCTGGTTCGTGCTTGGCTGCCTGATCGACTCCATTTCGATTATTCTTCTTACCGTTCCAATTTTCGCGCCGATCGCCACGCATTTGGGATTTGATCCCTTGGCCTTCGCCATCATGGGGATTTTGGCGATCGAAACCGGCCTGCTGACCCCGCCGTTCGGCATCCTGGTGTTCACGGTGAAATCGGCGGTGCCCGACCCCAGTGTGGAGCTCGCTGAGATTTTCCGTGGTTCCATCCCCTACTGGATTGTGCTGCTGGGCATTGTTGCAGCCCTGGCAGCTTTCCCGCAGCTGGCGACTTTCCTGCCCGGACTCTAGGCAACAGTACTCGCACACATCGGGTAGATAGCCCCTTCCCGGCAGGTCACGTCTGCATAACCATCGTGGCATAGTATCTGGCAACTGATTCGCCGCGATCCTATTTGAAGGCTTCAATGGCAAAGACCGCGACCAAGAAAAAACCCGCAAAACAACCGGACTTGTTTGATTCGCCGCGAACGGCGAAGTCGTCCGCCCGCAAGGCGCCGAAAGCGTCGGCGCGCGGCAAGACATCGGCGCGCGGCAAGGCCCCACCCCGCTCGTCTGGCGCGGAGGCCGGCTATACCGCCAAGCACATCGAGGTGCTGGAAGGGCTCGAACCCGTACGCCGCCGGCCGGGCATGTACATCGGCGGCACCGACGAAAAAGCCCTGCATCACCTGTTTGCCGAAGTCATCGACAACGCGATGGACGAGGCGCTCGCCGGCCATGCCGACTGGATCGAAGTCGAGATGGAAGCAAATGGTTTCGTCAGCGTCACGGACAACGGCCGCGGAATCCCCGTCGACCCGCATCCGAAATTCAAGAGCAAGTCGGCGCTCGAAGTGATCATGTGCACGCTGCACGCGGGCGGCAAATTCGACTCCAAAGTCTATGAGACGTCGGGCGGCTTGCATGGCGTCGGCGTGTCCGTCGCCAATGCCTTGTCGGAGCGCATGGAAGTTGAAGTCGCTCGCGAGCAGCAGCTCTATCGGATGGCTTTCGAGCGCGGCAAGCCGAAAGGCAAACTGGAGAAAGCCGGTCGCGCACCCAACCGGCGCGGCACCAGGGTACGTTTCAAGCCGGATCCAGAAATCTTCGGATCCAAGGCCGCATTCAAGGCCGATCGCGTCTTCAAGATGACGCGATCGAAGGCCTACCTCTTCGGTGGCGTTGAGATTCGCTGGCACTGCGACAAGGCACTGCTCAAGGGCGTCGAGGACGTGCCTGAAAAGGCCACGTTCCATTTCGCGGACGGATTGAAGGACTATCTGGCTTCCAATCTGACCGGCGCAACGCTGGTGCACCCTGATATCTTCACCGGCTCGACAGGAAAGACCGGCCGTCACGGCGCTGTCGAGTGGGCGGTCGCCTGGACCGCGGACACCGACGGATTTCTCAACTCATACTGCAACACAATCCCTACCCCCGATGGCGGCACGCACGAATCCGGGCTGCGATCTGCTTTGCTGCGCGGTCTCAAAGACCATGCCTCGCGCGTCGGACAGGAAAAGCGCGTGACGCCCGTTACAAGCGACGACGTGATGACGGGTGCCGGCTGCATGCTTTCAGTGTTTGTACGCGAGCCGGAGTTCCAGGGTCAGACCAAGGACCGCCTGGCGACCGCGGAAGCCCAGCGCATCGTCGAGCAGGCAATCAAGGACCCATTTGACCACTGGCTTGCCGCCAATCCGATGCAGGCCAACAAGCTGCTGGATTTTGTTATTGAACGCGCGGACGAACGCATCCGGCGGCGGCAGGAAAAAGACATTGCCCGCAAAACCGCGGTCCGCAAGCTCCGCCTGCCGGGAAAACTCGCCGACTGCACCTCATCGGCGTCGGACGGCTCGGAAATCTTCATCGTCGAGGGCGACAGCGCGGGCGGCTCTGCGAAACAGGCGCGCGATCGCCGCACCCAGGCCGTACTGCCGTTGCGCGGCAAGATTCTGAACGTGGCCTCCGCCGGAAAGGACAAGCTTGCGCAGAATGCGCAGCTTGCCGATCTCATTCAGGCTCTCGGTTGCGGGACCGGAGCGCACTATCACGGTAAAGACCTGCGCTATGAAAAGGTCATCGTGATGACGGATGCCGATGTCGACGGCGCACACATCGCATCACTGCTGATCACCTTTTTCTATCGCCAGATGCCAAAATTGATCGAAGGCGGAAACCTCTACCTGGCAGTACCTCCGCTTTATCGGCTCTCGCATGGCGGCAAGGTCGTCTACGCGCGCGATGACAAGCACAAAGAAGCGCTGCTCAAGAAAGAATTTCACGCCAACGCGAAGGTCGAGGTGAGCCGGTTCAAGGGCCTCGGCGAGATGATGGCGGCGCAGCTCAAGGAAACGACAATGGATCCCGGCAAGCGCACGCTTTTGCGTGTGGTGGTTGCGGATAAAGAAGTGAAGCCAACCGCCCGGGCCGTCGAACGACTGATGGGCACCAAAGCCGAAGCACGCTTCGAGTTCATCCAGGAGAAGGCCGAGTTCGCGAGCGCCGATTTACTGGACGTATAGCCTGCGTCAGCGGCTCACCCTGCCCTCTTCGCATTTCCGCAGCACCGGCGTCTTGCTGCCGCGCGCCACGGCGATACCATCCTTGACTCTTATTGCGCCCGCGTCACTCTGGTTGAAAATGGTGCGACGCGTGTTGTTGTTGACCGAAAATACCAGCTTCTGCCGTTCCTCGACCGTTGTGCCAGGCTGAAAGATCACCTGCACCGACACGTTCGTCTGAGACACCGGTTCTGCCGACAAAACACTGTAGCGGTTGACCGCAAAGTCAGGGCCCAGGTCGTGATCTTCGAGGACCAGCCCGGCGCTCGGCATGGTAATATTGACGTGCGGATTGCCCGGCGTCGCCGGACTGCTGCAATCCGTCGCCCACGTGCCAAATAGACCGAATTCCTGGAAAACCTGTTCGACAGAACCAGCATTCACCATCCCGGGCAAAGCCACCAACACCACAACTCCAATAACCGCAACCACCCGCATACTGCCGAAACTCCAACGCCTAACGCCTAACACAATAACAGCGGCGCGCGCGGCGGCAATAATTGGTCGAAGCCAAAATGCGCCGCGCGATGCCGCTACTTTGCTGTAACGTTGATGACTATTTAAAGGTCAGGTTGGCGGCCTTCGCCACATCGGCAAAGGTTTTGATGTCCTCGTCGATGCGTTTCTTGAAGGCATCGCCCGTCGGCCCTCCCGGTTTTACCGCCATCTTCTTCAAACCTTCCTGGACTCCGGGGTCTGCCAGCGCCTTACCCAACTCTGCGGTCAGTTTGGCGACAACGGGCGCGGGGGTACCTGCCGGCACGAAGAAGCCACTCCACAGGTGCGTATTAACCTCGGGATACCCGGCCTCGGCCATGCTCGGCACATCCGGCAGTTCGGGCGAGCGTTCCGAGCCGGTGACAGCCAGTGCCCGCGTCTTGCCGCCTTTGACCAGGGGAATTGCCGGCGGGCCATCCGAGATCGTGAAGAGGCTCTGCCCGGATACGACGCTCAAGTTCGACTCGTTGCTGCTCTTGTAGGGAATCGCCACCGCCGGCATTCCGCTTTTGAGCTTGAATAATTCCGTGGTGATCGTGAACGCCGGGGAAGACGTGCCGTAGTTCGATTTGTCGGGATTGGCCTTGGCCCAAGCCACAAGGTCTTTCACGGTCTTGGCCGGATGATCCGCAGGGACGACCAGAACCAGCGGAAAAGATGCGATCATATTCAGCGGGATGAAGCTCTGGCTTGCGTGATAGCCAAGGTTGGGAATGACCGCAGTCGCAATCGACATTTGGCCCGTGGCACCGACAAGAACGGTGTACCCATCTGCGGGTTGATGGGCAGCAAAGTCCGCCGCGATGCGGCCACCGGCACCAACTTTGTTTTCGATGACGGCGGTGGTGCCCGTATTCTCCTGAAATTTCTGCACCACTAGCCGTGCGAACAGGTCGTTACCGCCGCCGGCGGCAAATCCGACGATGAAATGAATTGGACGGTTCGGAAAATCAGTCTGGGCGCGTGCGCTTCCGGCGGCAAACATCACAAGCAGCGCGGTCAGCGAGCAGATCAATCTGTTTTGCATTTTCTTCATTGCATCCCCCGTTTGCGCAGGTTCCTCCCCCGTACGCTTCTTGCAGCGTACACTGGCCCCAGTCATTCGAAAATGCCTTTGTCAGCTATACTATTGTTGCCCATCAACGAACTACCCGAGGCCGGGGATGAAAGCCACGCGGGCGCCAGCCGAACGTTCTCAGACCGAGCTCTTCGGTCATCCGCGCGCCCTCAGCTTTCTATTCGCAACCGAAATGTGGGAGCGCTTCTCATATTACGGGATGCGCGCGCTGCTCGTCCTGTACATGGTCAAATATTTGCTGGAACCCGACCGAACGCGCCATGTCATAGGGCTCTCGGCTTTCAAGACCGCGCTCGAAGGCATTTTCGGACCGCTGGCCGCGCAGCCTTTTGCCTCTCACATCTACGGCTTCTATACCGGCCTCGTCTACCTGACGCCGATCTTGGGCGGCTTGCTTGCCGACCGCGTGCTGGGCCAACGCCGGACCGTCATCATCGGCGCCGCGCTGATGGCTGCCGGACATTTCGCGATGGCATTCGAGCAGCTTTTCCTGTTCGCACTCGGGCTTCTCATTCTCGGCAACGGAGCCTTCAAGCCTAATATCTCCACACAGGTTGGCGAACTCTATGCGCCGGGTGACCGCCGCCGGGATCGCGCATTCTCGATTTTTTACGTGGGTATCAATCTTGGCGCGTTTCTCGCACCACTCATTTGCGGGACGCTCGGCGAAGAGCTTGGCTGGCACTACGGATTTGCAGCTGCCGGATTTGGCATGACGGCAGGGCTTGTCATTTATCTTCTGGCAACGCCGCATTTGCCCAAGGACGCATTTGGCCGCCGAAAATCACCGGCCGCATCCATCGACAAAGACGGGTGGCGATCGATCTTTGCTCTGCTGCTGTTGTTTGTGCCCGTCAGCCTGTTCTGGGCGACCTACGAGCAACAGGGAAATACCATCGCGCTTTGGGCCGACCAGTTTACCGATCGCAGATTCTTCGGCGCCGAAATCCCCGTGACGTGGTTTCAGGCGTTCAATCCCTTTATGATATTCGCATTCACTCCCTTTGTCGTTGCTTTCTGGCGGCGCCAAGGACCGAGCGAGCCATCGACGACGATGAAGCTCGCTATTGGATGTCTGCTGGCGGCGTTGGCCTATCTCGTCATGGTGCTCGCGGCCTGGAGCGCCGGCGCCGGCAAAGCGAGCTGGGTTTGGCTGCTGGCCTATTTCGTCGTTATTACAGTTGGTGAGCTTTACCTTTCACCAACCAGCCTGTCGTTGGTCACCAAGATTGCACCGACGTCCCTACTCTCGATGATGATGGGCGTCTGGCTCGCGACCAGTTTTGCCGGAAATTTCCTCGCCGG
>DASSSM010000031.1:0-2535 GCA_035708425.1 Pseudolabrys sp. | reverse complement strand
CATGCTGAATCATGAACGCGCGCACCAGCAGGCCCGCGGCCGGTACCGCCAGCAACAGGCAGAACCAGTAGCCCAGATCCAGCGTCGCCCACATCAAGACCCAAAGCAGGACCAACGGCACGATCGTGATGACGAGCTCGGTGATGCTGCGCGTGCGGCTCGGTTCGCGGTAGCGCGCAAGAATTTTCGTCCAGGCCAGCACGTCGGACGACGCGGCGGCAGCGCCAGCATGAGGTTCGGTATTTTCCAATGTCGGATCCATCTGTCGTGTGAATTGCTCGCGGCGCTGAGAACGTCGTACGGCCGCCGCATGCCTAAACCTGGTGAACCTGAAGGCGAGCCATCGCGAACTCTTTCGCTCAGGCATTTGCACCCCGTTGCGCGCCCGGGTGATGCAGCACGCTTCACGAGCACGCAGGACGTTTTGCCGATAATCAGCGTTGCGGGGGCAATCGAAACGGCGACAAGCGGCGAACCCAGAAGCCCGCTCACACCCTTTGATCATTCCCCAAAGTCTGGGGCTTGATGCGGTTGCTGGGTCGATCTGATCGGGGGGTGATAGAATATTTTGCGGCGACCGTCCATAGACTACGACAGTAGTTTTCTCGGGTGCGACAAGATATTACTAAGCAGAGACTGGTTTCTTTGTATTTCGGTGTTACGTCCGCTTGATAGTTTGGACAAATTCCATTCGAACGAACAATCTATCTTATTTTCGAGCCACTTAATGAGGAACGTTGCTTCCGAGGAGTGACGGGACGTGGATTGGCCTCCTCGCCATCGCGACCGCGATTCCGATCTCGCTTGGCGCAACCGCATTGGCCATGCGGCAGCGATATGATCTTGTCCGCGGCAAGCTCGGACGTGCCGATTGATGCGCGGGAGCGTTGCTTTTGACTGTTCTCAATGTCCGGCACACCACCGTCTATCGCTACCGTCGTCCGGTCAGGCTGGGGGACCATCGACTGATGCTGCGTCCCCGGGACAGCCACGACCTTCGTCTCATGCAAACCAGTTTGACGTTGTCGCCGCCGGCGACACTGCGCTGGATCCACGACGTGTTCGGCAATTCGATCGCCATCGCATCGTTCGCCGAACCCGCAACCGAATTGCGCATTGAAAGCAGCCTGCGGCTGGAGACGTATGCCGTGGAAGAACCGGCCTTTCAGATCGCCTCGGAAGCGGTGAGCTATCCCTTCATCTATTCTGCCGACGATCGCATCGATCTCGGCCGGATGCTGGAGCGCCATCATCCCGACCCCGCCGATCGCCTGGGCACATGGGCGCGGGGTTTCATACGCAGCAATCCGACCAATACGTGGGCGCTCCTGGCCGACCTCAACAGCGGTGTCGCGGCGTGGATTTCCTATCAGAGCCGCGAGACGGAAGGCACGCAGACGCCGATCGAGACACTCAACCGGGGTTGGGGCTCATGCCGCGACCTCGCCGTCCTGCTGATCGAAGCGGCCCGCAGCCTCGGCTTCGGAGCCCGTGTAGTCACCGGTTATCTGTACAATGCGTCCGCCGACGGTTTCAGTACGGCTGCAATAGGCGCCGGAACGACGCATGCCTGGGCCGACATCTACCTGCCAGGCGCCGGCTGGATCGCCTATGACCCCACCAACGGGACGATCGGCGGCCGCGACCTGATCCGCGTAGCCGTCACTCGCGACATCAGCCAGGCGGTTCCCATTGCCGGCAGTTTTGTCGGCATGTCCGACGACTATCTCGGAATGACGGTCGATGTCGCGGTGGTTGCGGAAAACGCCGGACCTACAGGCGTCGTATCCGCTCCGAACGGCTGAGCAAGTCCGCAGGGAAAATGCCGTACCCGCAATGACTTCATCAGATTCCAGTGCATGAGCTTGAATGGCAGGCGGGGGAGAATTATCTATGTGTGGCAGCACAAAAGGTGTATGGTTTCTGGATCATTGGCATACCCCAGCGTCGCTAAGACGGATCCAGGCGCCGATGGCCGAGAGACAGTTGCGCTCCCGCCTGCATCGAAGGAGAGCGCAATGTCCACCGGGCCGGGAACATCCAAGGCATTGAGACATCGTCGCGAAGCAGCCGCATGCGGTGTTTTCGCGGCCAACGCCAAATCAGCAGCGGATCGCGAACTTCTGCTGCGCATGCAGCGCTCCTTGCTCACGCGCGCGTACCATGAAGACTGGCTTGATGGATTGCCTCCGGTCCCACCGGCGGGATGCAATTCGCTTGCCTTACCTGCACGTTCCTGACCGACACGTTCTGCGCTGCGGGAAGCATTTCTCCCTTCGGCAGCTCGGCGACGTACCGCAACATTCGAGGCATAGACATGGATGGATTTGACTACAGCGCACCGGCGGAGCTGTTTCCGACCCGCAGCCGCAAGGGCAACCGGCCGATGGCCTATCGGCGTTTCGCCAAGGCGGCGGAGGCGATCCGTTTCGCGATCGAGGAGCTCTCGCCCACGCATCTGCTCGGCGCGCACCTCGAAGTCGAGGAACAGAGATTCGATCGCGACGGGATACGACGGCTGTACGACAGCGAGGA
>DASSSM010000030.1:0-5228 GCA_035708425.1 Pseudolabrys sp. | reverse complement strand
ACGGCGTACAACTATCCGCCGCGCGGCGACGAGCAACCGAGCGTGACCGGCTTCCCAGCACGCCCCGCCATCGGTGCGCAGATCTACAATCAGTCGCTCCACACCGTCATGGTTGCTAAGGTCGCCCAGGCCAAGGAGTCGATCGAGAGCGTGATCAGGTGGGCGGAGAAGGAAGTGGAAGGCTACCTGCGAGCCTAATTGGCCCGGGCGTTCTGCCGTCTTCAAGACGAACGGTGCGGGGTGGCGTGAACCGTCATCCCGCACATTAGCCGCGCCGCCAGTGGCGACGCCGAACCGACGAGCGGACAAGCCATATGGTCGATCTCGTTCGGCAATTTCCGGGCTCTGTCGCGCAACGGTCCGCCGTTGCGCCGCGCAGCGGTTTGCACCGGCTGATGCGCAAGCGCAGCACGATCGCATTCCTTATGTGCCTGCCGCTTATCTCAATCGTCGTCGGCCTTATCATCTATCCGGCCATTTATGCGATTTACCTGTCGACGCTGAACAGGTCGCAAACCAAGTTCCTTGGGCTCGGTAACTTCACCTATCTGCTCACGCGCGACACATTCATCATGGTGATCGAGCAGTCGGTGATCTTCGCGCTCAGCGCGGTGTTCTTCAAAGCGACCATCGGGCTCATCACCGCGCATCTCGTCAACAACCTCCCCGACAAGGGACAGCGCAAATGGCGCGGCATGCTACTGGTGCCCTGGGTGATACCGCTCGCGCTGTCGACGCTCGGCTGGTGGTGGCTGTTCGATCCAACGCACAGCGCGTTCAACTGGACCCTCACCGGGCTTGGCTTCGGGGAGGTGCCCTGGCTCAGCAATCCCTATTGGGCTCGTTTTTGCGTCATCCTCGTCAACGTCTGGTATGGCGCGCCCTTCTTTCTCATCATGTATCTCGCGGCGCTCAAATCGGTGCCCGAACAGCTTTATGAAGCCGCCGCGATCGACGGCGCCAATGCCTGGCAGAAATTCGTGCACATCACGCTGCCGATGATGCGCAACATCATCGCCATTACCGTGCTGTTCTCGCTGATCGTGACGTTCGCCAATTTCGATATTGTCCAGATCATGACCGCCGGCGGTCCACGCAACATGACTCACGTGTTCGCGACCTACGCTTTCCTGTCCGGCATCAAGTCGGGCGACATCCCGCTTGGCGCATCTATCTCGTTGTTCATGTTCCCCATCCTCGCCATCTCGGCGATCTTCATTCTGCGGGGCGTCAATAAGCGTGGAAGGGAGATCTGATGAGCGCGGTGAGCATTGCCTCCGTCCCGACCCGGCCGGCCGCTGCGCGCGCGAGCCTCAAGCGCGGCCGCCGCTGGGCACTGTTCGCGTCGTACTTCTTCCTGATCCTGTTCGCGATCTTCTTCCTGACGCCGCCCTATTACATGATCATCACGTCGCTCAAGACTGACGCCGAGATGGCGCATATGGCGACCAATCCCTGGTTCATCTTCAATGGCGTCACGCTCGACCAATACAAGCTCCTGCTGTTCGGCACTGACTTTCTGATCTTCTTCAAGAACACCGTGATCGTGACCGTATGCGTCGTCGCCATCACCATGGTGGTGAGCGTGCTGGCGGCATTTGCACTGTCGCGCATGCGCTTCTGGGGATCGACGGTGATGGCCACCGGCATCTTCCTCACCTACCTGATCCCCGACACGTTGCTGTTCATCCCGATGTTCCAGATCGTCAAGTCGATCGGCCTGCTCAACTCGTACTGGGGCATGGTGCTGGTCTATCCGACACTGACGGTGCCGTTCTGCACCTGGATCATGATTGGCTACTTCCAGTCGATCCCGAGGGAGCTTGACGAAGCGGCGCTGATCGACGGTGCCGGCCACATGCAGATGCTGTGGCGCATCTTCATTCCGGTGGCGCTGCCCGGCATCATCGCCGCCACCATATTCGCCTTCACCGTATCCTGGGCGGCCTTCGTTTATCCGATGACATTCCTCTACAGCGCCGACCAGCAGGTGCTGACCGTCGGCACGGTCACCAGCCTCATCAAGGCCGACGTGTACAAGTGGGGCATGTTGATGGCTGGCGCGCTTGTCGCAGCCGCGCCGCCGCTCGTCATCTACGCGTTCCTCATGGACTATTACATTGCCGGATTGACCGCCGGCGCCACCAAGGGCTGAACACCATGGCCGAAGTCGCGTTGCACCAGGTCGTCAAGAAATTCGGCGATGTCGAAGCCGTCCGCGCCATCGATCTCGATATCCCCGACAACGAATTCGTCGTGCTGGTCGGCCCGTCTGGCTGCGGCAAGAGCACGACCTTGCGGATGATTGCAGGGCTGGAAGAGGTCACATCCGGCAACATTTCGATCGGCGGCGAAGTCGTCAACGATTTGCCGCCGAAAGACCGCGACATTGCGATGGTCTTCCAGAATTATGCCCTCTATCCGCATATGACGGCTTACGAGAACATGTCGTTCGGCCTGAAGCTGCGGAAGTTCTCGAAGGACGAGATACGACGGCGTGTCGAGCATGCCGCCCGCATTCTCGACATCACCGAACTGCTCGACCGCCGGCCGAAAGCGCTGTCCGGCGGCCAGCGCCAGCGCGTGGCGATGGGCCGCGCCATCGTCCGCAATCCCAAGGTCTTTCTGTTCGATGAGCCGCTGTCGAATCTCGATGCCAAGCTGCGCGTGCAGATGCGGACCGAGATCAAGCGTGTGCACCAGAAGGTCAAGACGACGACCGTCTACGTGACGCACGACCAGGTGGAAGCGATGACGCTCGCCGACCGCGTCGTGGTGATGAACCAGGGGCGCATCGAGCAGATCGGCACGCCGCACGAGCTCTACCACAATCCCCGCACGCGTTTTGTGGCGGGATTCATCGGTTCACCGGCGATGAATTTCATCCCGTGCCGACTCGAGCAGGCCGGCTCGGGCCTGCGCGCGCGCGTTTCGGACGCAATTGCGCTGCCCGTCCCATCGGACCGCGAGGCCCGCTACCGGTCCGTCGTCGGCAAGGAGGTGGTCCTCGGCCTGCGACCTGAGCACATCACCGAGCCGCGCCACAATGGTCGCGCCGATGGCTGCGATTTCGACGTTACTTTGGACGTCGTCGAGCCGATGGGCATGGAGACGATGGTCTTCTTCACCATCAACGGGACCGAGTTCTGCAGCCGTGTCGAGCCGAGCAGTGCGGGCGATGCAGGAGCCAAAATGCGCCTGCACGCCAACGTCGATCACATGCACCTGATCGACCCCGCAAGCGGCGCAGTTATCTAGCGGCTGATCAGGCTTTCGCTGCGGCAGGCGCCCAGAGTTTTGGGCCGGCGCGCTGATATTGCGGCGGCCGCAGGACATCAGCCCCCAAGGCTTTCGCCGCGTGCCAGCCCCAGTGCGGATCGTCCAGGAAGCAACGCGCCATTGAGACCATGTCCGCGTCGCCTTTGGCGACGATTTCCTCGGCATGCTCGGGCTTGACGATCAGCCCGACGGTGCGGGTCGGAATATTCGCCTCGCGCTTCACGCGCGCCGCAATCGGGACGTTGTAGCCGGGTTCGGTGGGATTGCGGATGTCGGCGGCGACGCCGCCGGACGAGATGCAGATGAAATCGATGCCCTCGCCTTTCAGCGCCCGCGAGATCGCCACGGCGTCGTCCGGCGTCAATCCGCCCTCGCGCCAATCGCTGCCGGTGATGCGCGCGCCGAGCACAACTGTTTTAGGCACGACCGCCCGCACTGCGCGCACGATCGACAGCGGAAAGCGCAGGCGATTTTCCAGCGAGCCGCCATATTGGTCGGTGCGCTTGTTTGAAATTGGCGACATGAAACCGTGCGCCAGGTAACCGTGGGCCATATGCAGTTCGATCTCATCGAATCCGATGCGCAGCGCGCGCTGGGCCGACAAAACGAAGGCAGCGCGCACGCGCTCCATATCGGCCTCTGTGACCTCGCGCGGCGTGTGCCAGCCGTCCCCAAAGGGAATCGGCGAGGCCGCAATCGTCGGCCAGGGATCCGCCTCCGCCTTCAAAGGTCCCGCGCCTTCCCACGGGCGCTGCGCCGAGCCCTTTCGACCCGAGTGGGCGATCTGAATCCCGAACTTTGCGCTGCCCATGCGCCGGGCCTGCGCGACCACGCGCGCCAGCGCGGCTTCGTTGTCGTCGGAATAAAGCCCGAGACATCCGTGCGTGATGCGGCCATGCCGCTCGACGTGGGTTGCCTCCACGATCACCAATGCGGCACCGGAATGCGCCATCATCCCGAGATGCATCAGGTGCCAGTCGTTGGCGCAACCATCGTCGCCAGAGTACTGGCACATGGGCGACACGACGATGCGGTTGGCAAGCTCGAGACCGGCAAGGCGAAAGGGCGTGAACAGGCTACTGGACATGATGGTGGTTTGGCTCGTGGTGGGAGATCAGCGCCGATATCAGCGCTGCTGGAGGGACATCAGATAGCCGATGATGGCGCCGGCGTCACGCATGTCTCAAGTGGCCGGAAGCATTGAAATTTCCGGCGGGCGGTGCGGCAAACCGGTTCGCGAGCTTGGCCCAGAGAGCTGCAACGCGCTCGGCCTCACGCAGGTAAGAGCGAAACTGCTCTTCGGAATAAAGACGCTTCC
This sequence comes from Pseudolabrys sp., assembly GCA_035708425.1. GTDB lineage: Bacteria > Pseudomonadota > Alphaproteobacteria > Rhizobiales > Xanthobacteraceae > Pseudolabrys. Next base: position 631 of record DASSSM010000030.1, on the reverse strand, counting down.
ACCGGCCGCTGCGCTCCAGCTCACGAACGTGCGCAAGCCGCCGCTGCGCGAGTGCGTGCCATTTCTTGGCAATCTGGTCGAAGCGGACTCCGCCCTGCACAACCGCCATTGAGTGCCCCCCGGCACGCGCGAAAGCCGGCAGCCGAACGACGCAAACGCATCGACGACCCCCGAAAGCTGCACGAAAACAACGGCATACAGAGTGAGACCGCCATTTACGACGATTCGCTGCAGTTGCAAAGGGGCGGCTGGAAACTAGAGGCGGATACGGAGCTTGTTGGCGAGTTCGCCGATGACCCCGCGGCGAAACAGGAGCACGCAGGCCACGAAAATCGCGCCCTGGATGACGAGCACCCACTCCCCGATCGGCGCAAGCTTGAACTGCATCACGAGAATCACGAAGGCGCCGACCACCGGTCCGAATATCGTTCCGAGGCCGCCGACGAGGGTCATCAACACGACCTCGCCCGACATCGGCCAGTTCACGTCGGTCAAGGAAGCCAGTTGCAATACGATTGCCTTTGTCGCCCCGGCAACACCGGCGAGCGTTGCTGACAGAACAAACGCGACGAGTTTGTAGCGATCGGTCTTATAGCCAAGTGAAATTGCGCGTGTTTCGTTCTCACGGATC
>DASSSM010000029.1:0-2029 GCA_035708425.1 Pseudolabrys sp. | reverse complement strand
GTTTCGCCGCAAGCTGCGCGCCGGCGAACTCAACGACAAGGAGATCGAGATCGAGGTGCAGGCCTCCGGCGGCATGCCGCTCTTCGACATCCCCGGTATGCCCGGCGCGCAGGTCGGCGCCATCTCGATCGGCGATATTTTCGGCAAGCTCGGCGGCGGCCGCACCAAGACGCGGCGCGTCACCGTACAGGAGTCGCACAACATATTGGTCAACGAGGAGTCGGATAAGCTGCTCGACAATGAACAGCTTGTGCAGGAGGCAATACGGGCTGTCGAGCAGAACGGCATCGTGTTCCTCGACGAGATCGACAAGATTGCTGGCCGCGAAGGCCTGCGCGGCGCCGACGTCTCGCGTGAAGGCGTGCAGCGAGATCTTCTGCCGCTGATCGAAGGCACCAGTGTCAACACCAAGCATGGGCCGGTGAAGACCGACCACATCTTGTTCATTGCCTCCGGCGCGTTTCACATTTCGAAGCCGTCCGACTTGCTGCCTGAGCTGCAAGGCCGCCTGCCCATCCGAGTCGAACTCAAGGCGCTTACGCGCGACGATTTCCGTCGTATCCTGACCGAGCCGGAAGCGTCATTGATCAAGCAATATGTCGCGCTCATGCACACCGAAGGCGTGACACTCGAATTCACAGAGGATGCCATCGACGCCATCGCCGACATCGCGGTGGCTGTGAATTCATCCATCGAGAATATCGGCGCCCGGCGCTTGCAGACGGTGATGGAACGGGTGCTTGACGAGGTCTCGTTCGCGGCGCCCGACCGCTCCGGTGAGACTGTCAAAATCGACGCGGCATACGTGGAAAAGCATATCGGCGACCTCGCCAAGAACGCGGATTTGAGCCGGTTTATTCTTTGATCGTGACGATCAAAGGCGTGGCTACTTGTTTTTGTCACCTTTCACGACGTCGACAACCGGGTCAGTGATCGCAACCGGGTCGGAGGCCGGAAATGTTTCTTCCAGGCCTTCCTCAAGATCACGCTCAAGCCTCTGCCGGTCGGGCTTGTGACCTTTATCAGTGGCCTTCGGTTTGTCGGCTTTTGGCTTTTTCGGCATATCCGGTACTCCAGGAACTACCGCCGTTACCTTCGCTTGCTTCGGCGGACCCTTACATAAAGCGCGCCCTCGCCGCCATGCGCGACGTGCGCGTCTTCGAAGCCGATGACAAAGGCACGAAATTCCGGCAGGCCAAGCCATTGCGGAACCTGCCGCTTGAGCACCCCGCGCTCACCCTCACCGCGCGCGCCTTTGCCAGTAATGACTAGCACCAGCCGCGCACCCCGTGAACTCGCTGTGCGGAGGAACCGCAGCAGCGCCGCGTGGGCCTCGCTTTGCGTCAAACCATGCAGGTCGAGGCGTCCGTCGATCGCTTCCTTGCCTCGGGCAACGCGTGTCCGCATGCGGCGACCGAGCGGTACCGGAGCCGGAGGTGTTTTTTTCTCCGGCGCCGGTGCCAGTGACGCGCGCTTGGCGATGGGGGCTGCGGGCTGCGCCGGCCCAGCAAGTCCTGCTGTCTCGACTTCATCGGAATTGGACGATTCCCGCAGCGGCGCAATCGATTTCGTGACTGTCGTCCACAGCACACGCTCTTCAGCGGAAAGCGCGCGGCGCCGTTTTCCGTCGCCGGGGCTCATGGCGTCAATGGCGCCGTTTGGAGAGCGACCCTGAAATACTTCCAGTCGTCGTATTGGCGCGCGCAGCCGCGGTGACGACCATTTGAGGGCGTGGTTTCGGGATCGGGGCACCCGTTGCAGCCGCGACCACGGTGCCACTGACCGCGACACTCTGTGGGACCAGCATAACGAATTGTCCGTACTGCTTTATTCGACCAGCGATGTGGCTGATTTCCTCGCCGTGCCCGAAATAGATATCTGCGCGCGCCGGTCCAACGATCGCCGACCCCGTATCTTGCGCAACGAGTAGGCGGCGGAATTTCGTTTCCGGCTTTTCACTTTCGATTGGAAACTCGGCATCGATCCAGATCGGCGTGCCGTAAACGTGGATTTTCTTGTCGACCGCCAG
>DASSSM010000028.1:0-5694 GCA_035708425.1 Pseudolabrys sp. | reverse complement strand
CGGAGCCGATACCATAGATGCATGAGACCGAGGCGACGATCACCACGTCGTCGCGCTCGAGCAGCGCACGCGTTGCCGAGTGGCGCATGCGATCGATCTGCTCGTTGATCGAGGATTCCTTCTCGATGGAGGTGTCTGTGCGCGGCACGTAGGCTTCGGGCTGGTAGTAGTCGTAATACGAGACGAAATATTCGACCGCGTTGTCGGGAAAGAACGACTTGAACTCCCCGTAGAGTTGTGCGGCGAGCGTCTTGTTGGGCGCGAGGATCAGGGCTGGGCGCTGCGTCGCCTCGATCACCTTCGCCATTGTGAAGGTCTTTCCCGAGCCGGTGACGCCGAGCAGGACTTGCGTGCGATCGGTGCGCTTGACGCCCTCGACCAACTCCTTGATCGCCTGCGGCTGATCGCCTTTCGGCTCGAAATCGGAAGCGATCTTGAAGCGAATGCCGCCTTCGGATTTCTCCGGTCGCGGCGGACGGTGCGGTGTCCACGGGACCGAGGAAAATTCCGGCCGGCCCTCGCGCAGCAGCCGCTCAAGCGACTGCTGGCTCGCGATGCCGCCGAAACCTCCCGGTTGCGTCGGCAGATCGGCGCGCGGCAGGCGATATTTTGAATCCTCTTTCCTGGGTGAAGGCGCGGGCGCGGCCTCTTCGTCGCCAAGGCCCAGCTCGCTGGCCAATTGCGGATCGAGGCCCGTGATGGGCGACGCCGTATAGTCGCGTTGCGGAGCCTCGTTGAATTCCCTGGGCGTCGACTTGCGCGCCTTGTGCGCCTCCGAAAAATCGCGTCGGCGGTCCCACGAATTGTCGGGCGGCGGCTGCAATCCCGTGCCCGACCCCATGCCCGCGGTGCCGCGGCCTATTCCAGGATTGAGGATTTTCGCCAGTGTATCCGGAGTCGGTTTGTCGTCCGGCCGCGCCGCCTTGGCGCGCGTCGGTTTGGCCGGATCCTTCGGCTTTTTGGGAGGGGATTTCGCCATTGCCCCGAATATGGGGCGAGTCCTGTGGCGAGGAAAGGGCAGGACCCGCAATGCGATGCGGTGCTAAATTCTAGGTAGAAAAAAGTGGGGAGGAAATAATGGTTGAAATGAATATGACGCGGCGTGTGCTGCTGGGCGGGCTGATATCAGCGCCTTTTGTGCGGACAGCACGCGCCCAGGCGGCGTGGCCGAACCGGCCGGTTCGCGTGATCGTGCCTTACCCGCCGGCCGGCGGCGCCGACACGACGGCGCGCATCGTTTTTGCCAAGGTCGGTGAAATGTTCGGCCAGCAATTTGTCATCGAAAATCGTGGCGGCGCGGGCGGTACGATCGCCGAGGCCATGGCCGCAAAGGCGGACCCGGACGGCTACACCGTGCTGCACGATGCCACCGCATTCTCCGTCAACTCGTCGCTCTATTCGAACCTGGCTTTCGACTACAAGAAGGACTTCGATCCCGTTGCGCTCATTTCGCTGGTGCCGAACATTCTGGTGGTCACGCCATCGGTGCCGGTGAAGACGGTTGCCGACATCATTGCGTGGGCGAAGGCAGCGCCCGACGGGATCGACATGGCGTCGTCTGGCAATGGCACATTGCAGCATCTGTCGCTCGAAATGTTCCGGCATCAGACCGGGATCAAGATCAGTCACGTGCCCTATCGCGGCGGCGGGCTTGCCCTCAACGACGTGGTGTCCGGCCAGGTGAAATTTTTCTTCGCCAATGGCTCTTCGGTGGTCGGGCTGATCGAGGGTGGGAAGGTGAAAGCGGTTGCGCATACCGGGAAAGGTAAGCTCAATAGCCTGCCGGATATCCCGCCCGTGTCCGCGACGCTCCCCGGCTTCGAGGCCTATGAGTGGAACGGCGTCTTCGTGCCGCACGGCACACCGGCGCCGATCGTTCAGAAGCTCAATTCCGGCATCAACGCTGCGCTGCGCGACCCGAATGTCATCGCGCGGTTCGAGCAGCTGAACATCGAGATCCGTCCGACCACGCCACAGGAATTCGGCAATTTCGTCGACGAACAGATGGCGCGGTGGAGCAAGGTCGTTAAGGAAGCCAATATCCGGTTGGGCTAGACCGTGCCCATAGACGCAGGTCGAGAGCCGCCGCGCATCGCCGGCCCGGTCGCGCAGCCGAAAAAGCCACGCGTTATGCCGCCGCCCGGAGCATGGGATTCGCACGCCCATGTCTTCGGCCCGGCGGACAAATTCCCTTATGCACGCGGCCGCGGCTATACGCCGCCTGACGCGCCGGTGGAAAAATATCTGGCGCTGCTCGACCGGCTCGGCTGCGCGCACGGGCTCGTGGTGCAGGGCAATGCGCATGGCTACGACAACGGCGTGGTGCTCGATGCCATCACGCGCTTTCCGCAGCGCCTGCGTGGCGTTGCCATTACCGATGCGCGCGTGAAACCGGAAGCGCTGCGCGCGTGGCACAGGCTCGGCATGCGTGGATTACGCTTTCACCTGTTGCCCGAAGATCCCGGCTACGTCCGCGGTGTCGGCCTCAGTGTGTTCGAGGTATTCCGCAGGACGATGGCCGAGCTCGGTTGGGTGATGCAGCTGTTCTGCGATTATCGCGTGATGCAGGATGTCGCGCCGACATTGCGCGCGGTGTCGCGCGAGATGCCCGTGATCGTCGACCACATGCTGATGGTTCCGGCAGACAAAGGCGTGAACGAGCCGAATTTCCAGGCGCTGCTGAAGCTGGTCGGCGAGGGCCATGCGCATGTGAAGGTTTCGGCCGCCTATCGGCTTTCGGACCAATTCCCCGACTATCCCGACGCGAAGCCGTTTCATGACGCTCTGCTGCGCGCCAATCCCGAGAGGCTAATGTGGGGCACCGACTGGCCACACCCGTGGGTCTCCGCCGAGGCGATGCCGGACGATGGCCATTTGCTGGACCTGTTCACTGACTGGACGCCCGACGAAACGGTACGGCGGAAAATCCTGGTGGAGACGCCGTTCAAACTGTTCGGAAACTAAGCCGCCTTGGCCCACAACTGCTTGCTCGCCCTTCGCGCGCCTTCGACCAGCGACTGAAGCTTCAGCCAGACGATCTTGGTATCGACCTGCACGCGGCCCGCGAAAGTGCCGAAACCGCAGTCGACGCCGGCCATCACATTCTCGCGCCCGACCACGCTTGCGAAATTCAGGATGCGGTCGGCCACCACCTCCGGATGCTCGACGACGTTGGTCGTGGAATCGATCACGCCTGGAATGATTTTCTTGCCGGCAGGCAGCTTTACGTCGCGCCAGACTTTCCATTCGTGCTCGTGGCGCGCGTTTGCCGCCGGGAATGAAACCGCATGCGGGCGGCCCGACAGCACGATGTCGATGATGTCCTTGATCTCGACGTCGGTGTGGTGCGGCGCCATGGTCGAGCCCCAGCACACATGCATGCGCATGCGCTCGGGTGGCAGATCGCGCACCGCGTGGTTGAGCGCGGCGACATTGACGGAGATGATCTTGCGGTAGTCGGCGAGCGGCAGGTCGAGGTACACCATGTGTCGCAGCATAGCGAGGTCGGGGCAATCCAGCTGGAGGATGAAACCGGCCTCGACGATCGCCTGATATTCGCGCCGCATGACGTCAGCGAGCGCGTAGATATATTCCTCGTCGGTCCTGTAGTAGCGGTTCTTGAGATAGCGCGCGATCTGGCCGGGGGAGGGTGAGGTCATGAAGATGTCCTCGGCCTTCACGCCTTGCAGTGCCGCTTTCGCAAGATCGATGTCGGCCTGCGCCGCCGGCCAGTCTTTCCACGTCACCGGGCCGCTGCACGCCGGACGGTGCTGGAACGGCGATGCGAAGTGCTTGAGGATTTCCGCAAGCTCGGGAAATTCGGGCTCGCCGGTGCCCATCGGCGGTGCGCTCTCGCCTTCGTAGCCCGTCAGCCGCTTGAGCACGTGCACGGTGTAGTCGGTGCGGCCCTGCTCGCCGTCATTGATGATATCGAGCCCGCATTCGACCTGCTTGCGCACGACGCCAGCAACCGCCTCGCGCACGGCGGCCTGCAGCTCGGCACGGTGCGTACCGGGGTTCTTCTCTTCGGCGATCAGCTGCTCCACGACTTTCGCCGTGCGTGGCAGGCTGCCGGTGTGAGTGGTGAGAATACGGTTTGATGTGTTCATACTTATACCGTGCCTAACAATTTATCCGCTCATCCCCGCGAACGCGGGGATCCAGAGCGAAATCCGTCGGCTTCGCAATTGTGCCCTGGATTCCCGCTTGCGCGGGAACGAGCGGAGAGAGTTGCAACGCTCCCCACCTCAAAAGCTGCGCACTGCCTCGACAACATGCTCGACATAAGGCGGCGAGGCGAAGCAATGGCCAACCAGCTTGCGCCATTCCTGAAAATCGGCGGATTCGCGGAAGTCTTTGGTATGGTTTTCCAGTGTTTCCCACTGCACGAAGAGCCGATAGCGCTGCGGCATTTCATGCGATCGCTGCAGGGTCATGGACTTGCAGCCTTTGGCCCGCTTGAAAATCGGCGCAGCTTTCTTCACGCCGCCTTCGAACTCGGTTTCCATGCCGGGCTTCACGTCGATCTGCGCGATTTCAAGGATCATGACCGGATTCCGTTGCGGTGGGGCGTCAAACGCGCGGCATTATGGTCTGCGCTTTCCGCAGTGAAAAGAGACAAAGAGACAGTCGAGTGGGCGATGGCCTACTCCGTGGCTGGCCAGCGCCTACGCGCGCGCGTATTTCCCACGTCCAAAGAAGCGGTCCTTCTGGTCGTCGCTCGCCTTGTCGCGGACCGATTTAAGCGCGGGGAGATGCGCGAGCGCGCGCTTGACGGCGTCGCGCGCGGCGATCTTGTCGGCCCAGGCCTTGATGGTCGGATATTTGGTGGGGTCGATGGCAAGCAGCTCGAAATTGCGCAGCCACGGCCACGCCGCCATGTCCGCGATCGTGTATTCGCTGCCGGCGACGTAAGGCCGCGTGGCCAGGCGATCTTCATAGAGATCGAACAGCTTGATGACCTGCGTGCGGTAGCGCTTGGCGCTGTAGTCATGGCCGGGACCGGCGAACTTGCTGAAATGCACGTGCTGGCCGCTCATCGGGCCGACATTGGCGACCTGCAGGATGAGCCACTGGAGGGTGTCGTAGCGGGCAACCGGTTCGTGCGGAATGAACTTGCCGGTCTTCTCCGCGAGGTAGATCAGGATCGCGCCGGACTCGATCACCGTGTAGGGCTTGCCGCCGGGGCCGTCGCTGTCGACGATCGCGGGCACTTTCAGGAGCGGATTGATCTTGGCGAATTCCGGTGTGAATTGTTCGCCGGCCCACACGTCCACCGGCTTGATGTTGTAGGGCAGCCCGCATTCCTCGAGCATGATGAAGATCTTCTGCACGTTCGGGCTGGTCAGCGCGTAAAAGTCGATCATGAGGATTGTCTCTTGTCCTGCGGCCGCAGACTGCGGCGGTCCTCTATAGACGAACGGATATGGGCGCGGCTAGCGGCCCTGCTCGGCCTCTCGCCGGCTCTCGGCGAGCGCGGCGGCCGCCTTTCGCAAGCACGCGGGGCACAGGCAATCCTCGATCCAGGCCTTGGTCATCGGCAGGCGGTAGGGCTCGGCCGCGCACCAGCATTCGTCAGAGAGGCCGCAGTCGAACGAGACGCCGCAGCGGGCGCAGACCATTCGGCGGGGAGCGGGTGTCGTCGTCATGGGGCCAGCCTGCGCGCCGTCGAGTGCCAAGGCAAGATTGTCATAA
>DASSSM010000027.1:0-3728 GCA_035708425.1 Pseudolabrys sp. | reverse complement strand
TGGTCACGAACTGATTGATCGGTCCGGCGGGCATCTTACCAGGCAATGCTTAGTGAGCTTGGCGGGGGGCGCCCCCCTGAGCTTGGGCCAGAACGCGTCTGCGATGTGCGGCTGCCGGGGCCGGCGCCGGTTCCGCTCAATCTTGGCAGTATCTCCCTAATTTCACCGGAATCGGGCGGTGGATATGTTGGCCAAGGACGCCGCAATATTGTTTACTTGCGGCCCAGGGACGATTCAGGACAGGGGGCTCGCTTGCTGCCACCACGCCGAATTCCTGCTGCGACCGCCGCGGTGCTGGTCGCAACCGCGCTTTCCGTTTCCGTGCTCTCAGCCACCTTCGCCCTGGCGCAAGGCCGGTCCGGCGCCTGCGAGGAGTCGAACCTCGCGGTCCTGGCCTCGCCGGTTGCGCCGTGGAAGGGCGCGCCCTTGCGCGTGGTCGTTACTTCGGAAAAGCCGCTCGATGGCGAGCTGTCGCTGGTAGCACCGGACGGAAGCGTTGCCGTTAAATCGCGCAAGCGGTTCGGCGGGCCGCCCTATTTCTGGTTCGCCGAGGTCAACGCGCCTGCCGCCGGGAAATGGCGGGCGAGCCTCGCTTCATCGGACTGCGGCAATGTTGTCCGCGAGATCGCCGTGCGCCCCGATCAGCCACCGCGGCCGCAGACTGCGGCGGGAAGCGTCTGGCCGGTACGCAATGCCTGGGATCGCGGCATGGAGAACCTGTTCTCTGCCTGGGTCGAGAAATTGTTTGACGCGCCGCTCGACGCCGCGCCGTCATGGCCGGCGCTGCATGAAGTGCTGCGCGACAAGTCGCGCAATGTCCTGTTCAATCATCTCGGCCTCGGCGAAGACGAGATGAAGATCGTGCTTCGTCCTGACTGCGCCGACCTTCCGTATTTCCTGCGCTCCTATTTCGCATTCAAGATGGGATTGCCCTTCGGCTATTCGAAATGCTCGCGAGGCGGCGGCGGCAATCCGCCGGCGTGTTTCGGCTGGACGAGCATCCAGAATGCCGAGGCCGGGAAGGGCGGCAACCTTGCCGCATCGTTCGGCAACTACATGCGGATCGTCGCGGACGGCGTGCATTCGGGCACCGGCCGCACGCGCGCGAGCGACGACAACACCGACTATTATCCCGTATCCTTGAAGCAGGATACTTTGCGCCCGGGCACTGTCTACGCCGACCCGTACGGCCACATCCTGATGCTTGTGAAACGTGTGCCGCAGACCAGCGATGGTGCGGGCGTCTTCCTTGCGGTGGACGGTCAGCCAGACGGCACCGTCGCGCGCAAGCGTTTCTGGCGCGGCAACTTCCTGTACGCGCAGGATCCCGCGCTCGGCGGCCCCGGCTTCAAGCGCTTCCGGCCGATCGTGCCCGACAGGAACCATACGCTGCGGCGCCTTACCAATGCCGAGATCGCGAAGAATCCGGAATACGGTGATTTTTCGCTCGATCCGTCGCATCTCAAGGTCGAGGACTTTTACGACCGCATGGACGACGTGATGTCGCCGGCGCCGCTCGACCCCCAGCGTGCAATGACGGAGGCGATCACCTCGCTTGAGGAGCAGGTAAAAACGCGCGTGAACTCGGTCGAAAACGGCCGCAAGTATCAGAACAGCGGGAAGGGCGAAGCGTCGATGCCGGACGGGCCGGCGATCTTCGAGACGACCGGAGCATGGGAAGATTTCGCGACGCCGTCGCGCGACCTGAGATTGCTGATCGCGATGGATGTGGTGCGTCACTTCCCGGATCGTGTCGCGCGACGGCCCGAACGTTATGCAATGCCGAGTGGCAGGACTCCGGCGGACGTGAAGGCTGAACTCGAACGCGTTCTCGCCTCCGAGCTTGCATCGCGCAAGTTTTCGTATCCGCGCAGCGACGGCTCGCAATGGACGCTGGCACTCAAGGACGTGATGGACCGCGCGACGGCGCTGGAAATGGCCTACAACGTCAACGATTGCGTCGAACTGCGGTGGGGCGCGCCTGAGGGCAGCCAGGAGGCGTCAACCTGCAAGCGACACGCGCCTTCTGCCCAACGCGCGAAGATGTCGCAATACCGCGCCTGGTTCCACGAGCGCCGCCGTCCGCCGCGGGCGTAGCGTTACCCCTGTAAATGAATGCCACCACCACCCGCTCATGCCCGCGCAAGCGGGCATCCAGACAAAGCTTAGGCTTTCCTTGGACTGGATCCCCGCTTTCGCGGGGATGAGCGGAGGTGCGCGAGGCGTATCTTCAGCGTCCATCTGGACCGCTGCCTTGCATCCCGCCAAAGTGATAGCGTCGGCACGACCCTCAGGGCGGAGGAAGCCATGTCGCAAGTCGCGTCACCAGCCGAATACGATTTCAGCGACCGCACGAAATACGACGCGCTCATGGACGTGATCAGGAACAGGATCACGACGCGCGCATTTGACCCGGGTTACGTCGTGCCCCGCGAACACTACGACATGATCCTCGAAGCGGCCCGTCACGCGCCTTCAGGTGCAAACGCGCAGCCGTGGCATTTCATTGTCGTCACCGACCAGAATTTGAAAAACAAGATCATGGAATATTTCCGTGAAGAGCAGACGGTCCGGGCCAAGCTGAAGATGAAGTTTCCCACGCCGGACTATCGCGGGCTCGCCACCTCGCCGGGATTTATTGTCGTTGCCAGCGATTTCCGCTGGGTCAAAGCCTTTCCGGTCCTCAACGACGGGTCGGAGCTCGACAAAATGTACAAGGAAAATGCCGAGCGCATTTTGCTGCAAAGCGTGGCGGCGGCGACGATGTCGGCGCATCTCGCGGCGGCTGCGCTTGGTTACAATGTGTGGTGGGTGACGGCGATCGGGCAGGAGAAAGCGCAAAAGGCGATGAAGCCTCTGCTCGGCATTCCCGACGAATTGTCGGTGCTGGATATCATGTGCTTCGGCCCGCCGGCCAAGCCGCCTTACAAGAGGTGGAAAAAGAATCTCAACGAGATCACCAACTGGAACGCTTTTGATCGTTCCCACTACATGACCGACTCCCAGATCGACGCCTGGGTGGCGGAAACGCGCCACAAGGTCATGTATCGCGACGCGCAGAACGTCGATTAGAAAACACGCCCGACGCGGCAATTGGATAAGCGAGCCCGCTTTGGGCAGATGCCCACATCAACTTGGTTACTGGCCACCTCTTCCAGAGCGTCGGCGTAAATTGCTAGTCTTAAGCAAAAGACCAACCACGCGATGAGGTGTTCGACAAGAACGACGTCACACAAGAGGGGAGCGACGATGACCAAACTGACGCGAATTCTTCCGCTGCTGTGCGTCGCTGCCGTGGGCGCATCCATTTCGGCACAGGCACAGGAGCTCAAGATCGGATTCCTGGCGCCGCGCACGGGCATCATCACCCAGCTCGGCACCGACATGGTCAACGGCTTCCAGATGTATCTGGAGGAGCACAACGGCATGCTCGGCGGCGCCAAAGTCACCTTCATCGTCGAGGACGACAAGGGCACCGTCGACGGCGACGTGTCCATGGCCAAGAAGCTTATTCTGCAGGACAAGGTGGACATGCTAGTCGGCGCGGTGCTTGGCCCAGCCTCCTATGCGCTGGCGCCGATTTCGAACCAGGAAAAGACGCTCTTCATCGGTACCATCACCACCGGGGACGACATTGCCCAGCGTCAATCCGACAAATTTCCTTACACGGTATTGTCCACGTGGGTCTCGTCGCAGCCGACCCATGCGCTCGGGCAATGGGCTTGCGA
>DASSSM010000026.1:0-12029 GCA_035708425.1 Pseudolabrys sp. | reverse complement strand
CGGCAATTCAAGAATGTAGGAGCGCCGTCCTTTCTCGATTTCGAGAAACAGAACCGCAATGAACTCGTCGCCGATATAAACTTCGAGTGAATCGGTTTTCTTCGGCCGCGGCACGACGCGGATATTCTCGTTGTCAAATTTGCTCCGCAGATAGGCGTTGAGCGTCGGTACCGGCTGAATGCTTGGGTCGTTGCCGACCTGGATGACCATGCGAAAATTGTAGGAGCGCTCGCCGTCCTCGTCATCGACGGTCATTTCGCCGAGATCATCCGATCCGACAAAAACCTCAGCGCTGTCCCCACCCTTCGGCACCACGCGGATCTGCGCATTGCCAAAAAGTTTCTTCAAATAGCCGTCGAGTTTTCTGACTTCCTGGACGTCCAACGAGACTCTCCTTCTTGCGGCTACGCTTCCATGCCCGATCGAAAGCCGCAGCGCAAGCGCAATGCAAAAGGCGTCAACCGTCCAACATGATGCCGTAAAGCATCTGGTCCATGGCGCGCGACGGCTCTGGGCAGCCCGCCTCACCGACGACCTTGGCCGGCACGCCGGCTACGGTGACGTTATTCGGCACTGGCTTGATGACAACGGAGCCCGCGGCGATGCGCGCGCAATGGCCAACTTCGATATTTCCGAGAATCTTCGCGCCGGCGCCGATCATTACGCCGCGGCGGATTTTCGGATGGCGGTCTTCGTGCTCCTTGCCGGTACCCCCGAGCGTCACGTCGTGCAGAATCGAGACATCATCTTCGATGACGGCGGTCTCTCCGACAACCAGCCCGGTCGCATGATCCAGGAAAATACCGCGGCCAATTTTCGCCGCTGGATTGATATCGCACTGGAAGACCGATGACGCGCGGCTTTGAAGGTAGAGCGCGAAATCCTTGCGGCCCTTTCCGTAAAGCCAGTGCGCGAGGCGATGGGTCTGGATGGCGTGGAAGCCTTTGTAATAGAGCACCGGCTCAATGAAACGGCTTGTCGCGGGATCCCGATCGACGGTGGCAACAATGTCTGCACGGAAGACTTCGCCGAGCACCGGCTGATCATCAAGGGCATCATCATAGGCCTGGCGGATCATGTCCGCAGACACATCGGCGTGGTCCAGCCGCTGGCTGACGCGGTGGGCAATTGCGGCTTCAAGCGTGTCGTGGTGGAGGACGTTTTCATAGATGAAGGTGGCGAGCTCAGGCTCGCGACGCGCAATATCTTCCGCTTCGTTGCGGATACGCGCCCAAACCGGATCGACCTTATCGAGGCCCCTTGTGGGCCGCGTCTGATATTGAGCCATGAAACTGTTCTCCCGACGCCTCTCGATCCCCTACGTGGGTCTTTTATCACAAATTCAAAGGGGCAAGGAGAGCGCTGCAACGCGCCCCGCGCATGGCTCATGCGCGTTGGTTAAGGAAGTCGATAACGCCGGCCTTAAAGACCTTGTCCCCGACGGCGAGCATATGGTCGCGGTCCGGAATATCGAGCGCCTGCGCACCCGGGATAATTCCCGCCAGCGCCTGCGCCGATCCTGCCACCAGATCTTTTGTGCCGACGGCAACCAGAACGGGCGCACGAATTGCCGCGACTGCCTCGCGCGTCAAAGTCTGCCGCGATCCACGAATGCAGGCGGCGAGCGCCCGCAGGTCGGACTTCGTCTGCTCTGCAAATGCGCGAAACACACGGCCTGTGGGATCATTAATGTCATCCAAGGAGGCCGCATCGAGTGCCTCGGCGATGCTTTCCGGCAGGCCGACACCCTCGACAAGACGAATACCTAGTCCGCCGAGTATTGCGGAGCGCACCCGGTCGGCGTGCTTTACTGCCAGGAAGGCCGCAATGCGTGCGCCCATCGAATAGCCCATGATGTCGGCGCGCGCGATTTTCAGATGATCAAGCAGCGCACGGACATCATCGGCCATGGCCGCGCTGTGATACGCGACCGGGTCGTAAAGTTTGCTCGACGCGCCATGTCCGCGATTGTCGAGCGCAACAGTGCGTCGCCCAGCGCGGTTGAGTGTGCTGACCCAACCGGGTTGGACCCAGTTCACTTCCTTTGTGGACGCAAACCCGTGCACGAGCACAATCGGCTCGCCCTCTCCCTCGTCGAGATAGGCAATCTCGACGTCCCCGTTTTTGAAGCTTGGCATGGGCTGTATCTAGCCCTGAGCGGGCAAGGCGGCAATCTGTTGCATCGCTCGGCGCATGCGTCGCTCCCGCCGCCGGCGAAAGATTCGCAATGCCGTACGTTCGACCAAGCCTTTGAGCGCAGATACAAAACCCAATACGGCAAACAGCGCACCAAGAAGCCAGAGACTTGCATCGAAAGCGAGCGCCGCAAGCATGATCGCGCTGCGTCCCGCGATCTTAAGAACGGCACGGGTGCGGCTGCCTTCCTTCTCGGCCAGCTTGGCAATGCGTGTAATGTCACGCGGCTCTTTGGCAATCTTCAGAGCATCCAGCGCCGCGCGCCCGCCGGCGGCCTTTTCGACGCGGCCGACGTCACGGACCAGGTGCAGCAAGCTGCCTGCCCGTTCGACCTTTGCCGTATCGCGCGCGGCGCGCGCTGCGGCCGGGAAACTGGTTTGCCGGACCATGCGGCCGAGACTCTCGGTGAGCTCGGCGCCCAGCCGTCCGGTCTTGCGCGCGGCCTTCACAAGCGTAAGCCCAGCGCGCGCGGGAGTAGCGGCCCCAAACGTCGCATAGGTGCCAGCGGTAATTGCGATGCCGGTTGCCGCAAGACCCAGAACCAGCTGGTCTACTTGCTCGCCGCGGACATACCGCGTGCCTTCACGCAGGGCGTCACGGATATCGCCAAATACGAACAGGTCGCCGAGCGTCGTGCCGGCAAGAGATGCCATGTCCTGCGGCTCGCCGGTCACCAGCCCGCGCGCAAAGCTTTTTGCGCGGTACCGCATGGTCGCCGACTCCGCGGTCTCCGCCGCGACCTTTTCCGCCAGCGCAGGGTCGATCATGACGTGGCGCGCGCGCGCAAGATCGATGAAGCTTTGTGCAAGTTCGGAGTCCTGCGCCGCCAGTGCAGCTTCGACTTCGCGCTGTGCTATCACCGCATCAAACGTGCCATCGAGCGCGCGGCCTACAATGCGCGCAGGATCGTCGAGACCCGACACGGCGTCCGCAGCGCGCGGCACGGTATAGACCGCAGCCGCCGCGAGCAGGGCTGCCGCGAGCAACGCTATCCCGATGCGCGACTCGCGCAGGACATTTTGCTTTGGCTCTTTCAAACCCACTCTCCGGCCCGCGTACCAACGCCGCTTTGCCGAACAACAAAGGCGTTTCAGCGGCGGCATTCATATTTTTGCTGTGGAGCTAGGCATCGCGCGACCTCCCCGCTATGGTGCCGCCGGAACTTCGCCGCGCGATCCGCGGCAGCGAGAGGAATTGTCATGGCGGAACATATCGTCCCCCACTTCCACAACGACCCTGGCGTGCCGGTGATCGAGATCGGCGCCAGGGAGTTCATGTGCGTCGGGGCGACGCCGCCACACGACCACCCGCATGTGTTTCTCGACATGGGCGAGGATAAGGAAATCATTTGCCCCTACTGCTCGACGCTCTACCGCCACGATCCGGCACTCGATTCGCATTCGGCGCGCCCGCCGGAATGCGCGTTGCCGCATTCCGCCGCCGCCTGAGCCTGATCGGATAGACCATGGCGCCCGCGCGTCATGTCATCGTCGCCGGCGGTGGAATAGCCGGCCTGACGTCGGCGCTGCTGCTCGCACGCGCGGGCATGCGTGTGACGGTCCTGGAGCAGACCGCAAAGCTGGAAGAAACCGGCGCCGGCCTGCAGCTTTCACCGAATGCCAGTCGCGTATTGATTGCCCTGGGTCTGCGCGAGCGGATCGAATCGACTGCCGTCAAACTGTTGGCAATCCGCGTGATGGCCGGCGGCTCGGGACGCGAGATCGTGCGCATTCCTTTGGGTGACGAGGCCGAGCGGCGCTACGGCGCACCGTACTGGTCGATCCATCGTGGAGACCTGCAAGCGGCACTCGCCGATGCGGCGAATGACACTCTCGACGTGACGGTTGAGCTGGGGGTGCGCGTGGAGGAGTTTGCCGCCCATGTCAGGGGTGTGAGCGTCCTCGGCAGGCGCGGTTCGCAGGTGCTCGATCAGCGCGGCATCGCCCTGATTGGTGCTGACGGAATCTGGTCAACAGTTGCCGAACGCCTGCACAGTCAGCAACAACCGACGTTCCGGCATCGTACCGCCTGGCGCGCCCTCGTCCCGGTCGAATCGGTGCCAGCCGAATTTCGTCAGCCCTTTGTTCATCTCTGGCTCGGCCACGACGCGCATCTGGTCCACTACCCGGTGAAGTCCGGCCGTCTCATCAATATTGTCGGCATTGTTCGCGACGAGTGGAGCGAACCGGGCTGGTCGGCCGACGGTGACCGTACGGAAATGCTTCGTCACTTCGTTCGGTGGACGTGGTCGGAAAAAGCGCGCGCGCTCATTGCAATTCCTGATCGCTGGCTGAAATGGGCGCTCTTTGACCGCAATGTCCCATTCCGCGGAGGACGCCTGCCGGTGACGCTGGTCGGGGATGCCGCCCACCCGATGCTACCGTTTCTCGCCCAAGGCGCCGCAATGGCAATCGAAGATGCCGCCGTGCTCGCTGACATGCTTGCCAAGTATCTCGATGACCCATCCGACGCGCTACGCGCCTATGAAGGTGCGCGCTGGCACCGGACGATGCGCGCCCAACAAGCCGCCCGTCGCCAGGCGCGCATTTATGGGCTGACGGGACCCGAGGCCTTCGTGCGCAATCTGGCGATGCGAGGGATGGGCGGAGAAAAGCTGCGCGCGCGCTACGATTGGCTCTATAGTTGGCGGCCTCCAAAACGTTTCGAGACCGCATAGACATGTTATTTCCTTCGACCGTCGCCGGCAGCCTGCCAAAACCCTCCTGGCTCGCCGAACCGAACAAGCTGTGGCCGCAATGGCGGCTGCAAGGCGAAGAGCTCGCCGTTGCGAAGCTCGACGCCACATTGCTTGCAGTCAAATGGCAAGAAGACGCCAACATCGACATCGTTAGCGACGGCGAGATGTCACGTCAGCATTTTGTGCACGGGTTCCTAGAATTCGTCGACGGAATTGACTTTGCACACAAGGTCGAGATGGGAATCCGCGCCGACCGCTACAAAGCGATGGTGCCGGTCGTGCGCGGCGAACTTAAACTGAAGGGACGCGTACATCAGGCCGAAGCGCGGCATGCGCGCGCGCACACCAAGCGCAAGCTGAAGATCACCCTGCCCGGCCCGATGACGATCGCCGATACGATCGCGGACTCCTACTACGGCGACAAAGTGAAGATGGCGATGGCGTTCGCCGGCCTGTTGAACCAGGAAGCGCGCGCGCTCGAAAAAGACGGCGCCGACGTGATTCAGCTCGACGAGCCGGCTTTCAATGTGTTCATGGATGATGTCGCAGGCTGGGGCATCGAGGCACTGCATCGCGCCATCGATGGCCTCAAATGCAGGACTGCCGTGCACATCTGCTACGGCTACGGCATCAAGGCCAATATCGAGTGGAAGAATTCCCTCGGTGACGAGTGGCGGCAATACGAGAATATTTTTCCCGCGCTCGCCAAGAGCAAGATCGGCCAGGTCTCGCTGGAATGCATCAACTCGCATGTGCCGCTGAAACTGTTGTCGCTCCTAGACGGCAAAGACCTGCTTGTTGGCGCGATCGACGTGGCAACGGACAAGGTTGAGACGCCCGAGGAAGTGGCTGCTGTCATCGGTAACGTGATCAAGTTTGCGCCGAAGGAAAAAATCATCGCCTGCACGAATTGCGGCATGGCGCCGATGCGACGCGATATTGCCGAGGCGAAGCTCAAGGCACTGGGAGCCGGCGCCGCGCTTGCGAGGCAACAGTACAGCTAAGGTCGTCGGCGCCGGCGCGGCGAGGTTCGGCGCAGCTGCTTGATCCACGTCAAAGCGGCGCCACCGCATTTCATTACATTCGAACGCCAATATGTGATCGCGCTTGCACGTAGTCAGGATGGAGGATTGCGCATGCTCACCAGACAAGCCTGGTCCCCTTACCTCGCAGGAATCGTCATCGGTCTCCTGCAAATCCCCGCGTTCCTGCTGATCGAAACCGCACTCGGCGCTTCATCATCCTACGTAACGGTCGGCGGTATAATCAGCTCGTGGCTCGACCCGTCGATCCTCAAGATCGATTACGTCGTCCGCCACGTGGCAGCCACAGGCAAGAACTGGTGGCAGGTCGCGCTGGTCATTGGCATCGCCATTGGCGCCTTCATTTCAATGAAGCTGTCCGGCGCGCAACGCGCGGCGATTTCGCCCATCTGGCAGCGTGCGCTCGGCTCAGCGTCACCGGCCAGGCGTTATGCCGTCGCGTTCATCGGTGGGTTCGTGCTGCTGCTCGGCGCGCGCATCGCCGACGGCTGCACCAGCGGTCATGGTCTTTCCGGCATGGCGCAATTGTCGGTCGGCTCGACCGTGGCGGTCGCTGCGATGTTTACCGGCGGTATTGCGACCGCAATGCTGCTATTGCGCCGCATTTGAGAGGAGATCAGTCATGTCCGTTACCCTCGCCATCATCGTCGGTATCGCAATGGGCATCGTATTCGGTTTTGCGCTGGAGAAATCACGCGTATTCGAACCGGGCATCATCGTTGGGCAAATGCAGCTCCGTAACTTCATCATGCTCAAGGTATTCCTCACTGCGGTCGCAACCGGCGCGGTTCTGCTCGCGGTGCTCAACGGGTTTGGCTATGTGAAGCTTCAGCCGAAGGCGGCGGCCTATGGTGCAGATATCGTGGGAGGGCTGCTGCTTGGCGCCGGCATTTCACTCGCAGGTGCTTGCCCGGGCACGACGCTGGCGCAGATCGGCGCCGGCTATCGTGACGCATTGTTCACGCTTGTCGGCGGCCTGTTTGGCGCGGTCGCCTATTCCTACGCACAGCCAGTACTTGCCAAAACATTCCTCGGGCAAAGCGGACCCAAACTCATCTTCAGCGATACAGTCGGTGTACCCTACTGGGCAGGCGCGCTGGTGCTGGCGGCAGTCATCATCGTGATTCTAGTAGCGCTCGAAGCGTGGTCACCCTGGCGCGGCGAAATGGGCAAAGACGTGGACGGCGACATGCCGGCCTCGCCTCCATCTGGAAAAGCAGGCATGCGCGCCCAGCCTGCGGAATAACAGGAGCACACAATGACCGTTAATGTGGGAAGCTTTGACCGCCTCGCGCGTCTCATCGTCGGCGCGGCACTAATTGCCTTCGCGCTCGGATATATCGCGCCCGGCACGGGATGGAATTGGGTCGGCTGGATCGGCGTGATCCCGATTTTGACCGCGCTGTTCGGGACCTGCCCGGCCTACAGCCTGTTCGGATGGTCAACGCGATGAGAGTTCCGGCTAGCGCGCCGCACGGCCCATGACGTCCATCAGTTCGGCGATCTTGCGCCGTTGGTCGGACTTGTTGCCGCTCTTGATGGCGTGATCAACGCAATGCGCCACGTGATCGCGCAGAATTTCTTCTTCCACACGGCGTAATGCGGCGCGGACCGCGCCGATCTGCGTCACAATGTCGATGCAGTAGCGGTCGTCCTCCATCATGCGGGCGAGGCCGCGCACCTGGCCCTCGATCCGGTTCAATCTCTTGAGCGTGGCCGTCTTGCTGTCTTTCGCCATGACGTCTATATACCCCCTAGGGGTATAAACCGCAAGGTAGCGACGCGTGGCATCAGATCATCAGCACCACCATGACGCGGAAAGCGGCGTCCTTGACCCGGTGTGCGGCATGAAAGTCGATCCGCACTCGGCGAAGCACCGCGCCGATTACCACGGACACACGTATTATTTCTGCTCGGCCGGCTGCCGCACGAAATTCGTCAACAACCCGCAAAAATATCTTGTCGCTCGCAAGCTGGGGCCGGTCGCCGAAGGCACCATCTACACCTGCCCCATGCATCCGGAGATTCGCCAGGTCGGGCCCGGCTCCTGCCCGATCTGCGGCATGGCGCTTGAACCGGAAATCGCGAGCGCCGACACCGGCCCCAATCCCGAGCTTGTCGACATGACACGGCGTTTCTGGATTGGCCTTGTCCTGTCACTACCAGTCCTTGCGCTGGAAATGGGAGGTCACCTCACCAACCTGCATATGCTGCTGGGCAAGACCCTCTCGAATTGGATTCAATTCGCGCTCGCGACGCCCGTCGTCCTGTGGGCCGGTTGGCCGTTCTTCGTGCGCGCATGGCAATCCGTCGTCACCCGCAACCTCAACATGTTCACATTGATCGCGATGGGGACCGGTGTCGCCTGGATCTACAGTGTTGTCGGCGTCGTCGCGCCCCAGCTCTTCCCGCCGGCATTCCGTGACGCTGATGGCGCAATTGCGGTCTATTTTGAAGCGGCCGCAGTCATCACCGTACTGGTCCTGCTCGGACAGGTCCTCGAACTGCGCGCGCGTGAAGCAACGTCGGGCGCAATCCGGGCGCTGCTTGATCTTGCGCCCAAGACCGCACGCCGGATGAAAGATGACGGCAGCGATGAGGAGGTCGCACTCGACAGCGTGCAGGTCGATGACCGTTTGCGCGTAAGGCCGGGCGACAAGGTACCAGTGGATGGCGTCGTGCTCGAAGGCCGCTCCGCGGTCGACGAATCGATGGTGACCGGCGAATCCATGCCGGTGACCAAGGAAAAAAATTCGCGCGTCATTGGCGGCACGATCAACAAGAGTGGCAGCTTTGTCATGCGGGCCGAGAAAATCGGCCGCGACACGCTGCTGTCGCAGATTGTGCAAATGGTCGCGAGCGCGCAGCGCAGCCGCGCGCCGATCCAACGGCTCGCAGATCAGGTTTCGGCCTGGTTCGTCCCGGCAGTCATCGTGGTAGCCCTCGGCGCATTTGCTGCATGGGGAATGTTTGGTCCGGAGCCACGCTTCGCATTTGGCCTGGTCGCCGCCGTCAGCGTATTGATCATCGCCTGCCCCTGCGCGCTCGGCCTCGCGACGCCAATGTCGATCATGGTCGGCGTTGGCCGTGGCGCGCAGTCGGGCGTCCTAATCAAGAATGCCGAGGCGCTGGAACGGATGGAAAAAATCGACACACTTGTGATCGACAAGACCGGCACTCTCACCGAGGGCAAGCCGAAGGTGGTGGCCATTGCGCCCGCCGCCGGGTTCGACGAAGCGAAAATTCTTCAACTCGCCGCGAGCGTCGAGCGCGGCAGCGAGCATCCGCTCGCAACCGCCATCGTCGCGGCGGCGGCCGAGCGAAAGATTGCACTCATGAACGTTACCGGCTTCGATTCACCCGTCGGAAAAGGCGTGGTTGGCATGGTCGACGACGGGAAACTGGCGCTCGGTAACGCCAAATTCCTCGCCGAACTCGGCGTCGATACGTTCGTTCTCTCGGCTGAAGCAGAGCGCCTGCGCGGGGACGGGGCGACCGCTATTTTCCTCGCGGTGAATGGCAAGCCCGCCGGGGTTATCGCAATAGCCGATCCGGTGAAGCCGACCACGCCCGATGCACTCAAGGTGCTTGCCGAAGATGGGATTCGCGTGGTCATGCTCACCGGCGACAACCGCACGACGGCCCAGGCCGTCGCCCGCCGCCTTGGCATCGCGGAAGTGGAATCCGAAGTCCTTCCGGATCAGAAGAGCGCTGTCGTGGAAAAACTGCGGCGCGAAGGGCGCGTCGTGGCAATGGCGGGTGACGGAGTGAATGATGCCCCCGCCCTTGCGGCAGCCGAGGTCGGCATCGCCATGGGGACAGGCGCAGACGTTGCCATTGAAAGTGCGGGCGTTACGCTACTGAAGGGCGACCTCACCGGCATCGTTAAGGCGCGCGCATTGTCGGAAGCCGTGATGCGCAACATCCGGCAGAACCTGTTCTTCGCCTTCATCTACAACGCGCTCGGCGTGCCGGTGGCCGCCGGAGTGCTCTATCCCTTCTTCGGGGTATTGCTGTCGCCGATCATCGCTGCCGCGGCGATGGCGCTATCGTCCGTCAGCGTCGTCGGCAACGCCTTGCGTCTTCGCCGCGTTCGGCTTTGAGCGCTAGAAGATGGCGAGATATTTCAGCAGCGACAGCACGCCGATGATGATGACGATGACGCGGACGATCTGCTTCGCCCGCCCGTCGATCGGAAGCATGTTGATGAGATAGAGAACCAGGATAATGACAAGAAACGTAATAAGAATGCTGATCAAAAGTCCCATGCCAGCCCCCTTGTGATGCCACGTCCGTGGCGGGTTCCACGGCTACAAGTTCCACAGCCTATAAAAGTTCCATCGGCGGGGCTATGACGCCGATCAACGTATAACCTGGTCGCTTACGCGGGCACCCAAAGCGGCATCAGGGTTGAATTTGCATTTCTTTTCGGCCGACGTCCTGCTTATCTCGTTCATCTGCCCGCGCAATTGCAGATATTCCGGCCGATAAGCGATCGTACTCACGAAACGACCGCTCGCATCCGGTCCAGCCTTCGCCATCAACCCTTCAAGCTCCAGTTGACGTGCGCGGATCGCCTGAGCCGCCTCGGTAAGCTCCCTGCAGCTATAAAGTTGGTATCTGTCAGGTTGAACCAGAAAGCGCCCGGACGCATCGTCGGACGCCGCGCAACCGGAAACCGTCGCGGCTGCAAGGATACCAATCAGCTGGGTGCGGACCGTCATCGGCCTGCAGCTATTGCACGATTCTGGCATTGCAGTGGTGTGGAGATTGGGAATCCGATGTGGCCGAGAATGCCTATCATCTTGGTCGGTGTCCCAAATAGTTGTAATTTCCTCGATATTTCCATTGGCTGTTGCGTGCCGGACGGAGCTGGTAAGAAGCACTCATGTTGTCGATCGTGCGAAAACACTGGCACCGGAAAATAGGCCTCGTGGTCGCCGCATTTTACCTGCTCGCGCTGGCGGCGCCGGCTGTTGCCGTTACTCTCTCCGTTGACCCGTCGCGCGCGCATTGTCTAGACGAAATCCAGTTTCTGGCCAGTCACCATCATACGGCCGACCATGCCGATCACCACCAGTCTCCTCCCGCCGACCCGCCGCGAGACCAGAACCAAAACTGCTGCGGGCTTTTTGGCGTGACGGCGATTGCGCCTAATTTTGCGATTGCCGCTATCCCGATGGTCGTCGCCAACAGCATAACGATTACTCGCTCGGAAAATCTGTTCGGGCGGGGTTTCGACCGCATCGATCGACCGCCGAGACCCCCGCTGTCTCTTTGAGCCTGCGCGCCGGCGACGCTCTGCCGTGCGCACTGCATCAATGTCAGACAGATGAGGGATTCGCATGTCCCCAAATTTGCGTTGGGCTTGGGTTACCGCCGCGCGGCGCGCCACGCATTGCGCTTTGCTGATTTCGGCGGCGCTGATTGTTCAGGGCTGCGCTGCGACTCCGCAGCGGCCATTGACGGGGCTCGACCCTGCCGATCCGGACGCTCGTGTCCCGGCGACGTCCTATCGCTCGGTGCTCCGGAACCGGCATGGAGTCCAGCCGGCCGAGCCGTCCCCTTGGTCGGCCGGCGATCCATCCCGATCTGACAAGGAAAAGCCGTGAGACGTTGCCTGACGATCATCCGCGGACTTGCGGTCATCGCCTGCGCGTCGCTCGCAGCCTGCCAGACATTTTCGCAAGACGGCGGCATGTCGGTAACGGCGGATATTGCCGGGAAGATTCTTAACAAGGGGGTCGTCGCGATCCGCTCGGAGGAGGACGAAGCAGCTGCACGCGCCGAAGTCGAACGCCTGCTCAAGCGCCCCCTGACCGTGGACTCGGCCGTGCAGATCGCTTTGCTCAACAACCGCGGTCTGCAAGCGGCCTACAACGAGCTTGGCATCGCCGAAGCTGTCAGGGTTCAGCAGTCGCTTCCACCCAACCCGCATTTTTCCGTGACACGCATGACCGGTTCGGTTGAAACCGAGATCGAGCGCCAGATCGTCGCCAGTATTCTTGCCCTTGCCACACTTCCAGTGCGCAGCGAAATCGCCGCCGAACGGTTTCATCAGGCGCAGCTGGCCGCCGCCCTCGAGACATTGC